>CAMCAC010000007.1 GCA_945872305.1 Candidatus Kuenenia stuttgartensis
GGCGGGGCTGGCGGTGGGGGTGGGCGGGCCCTGGTGGCTGGCGCCGCTGCTCGGCCGGGCGGCGGAGGGGGTCGCGGGGCAGGGGGTGGTGCCCGGCTGGACGCCGCTTCCCGGGGCCTGGGGCGCGGTGGCGGGGGCCGCGGGGGTGATTGCCCTGGGTCTGGCGGTCGCCTGGCAGCGGCCGCGGCTGGCCCGCTGGCTGGCGCTGCTGCCCACGGACCTGTGCGCCCGGCTGTGGGATGCGGGTCTGCACGGGCTGATCGCCCTGGGCCGCGCCTGCGTGCATGTGACCCAGCACGGGGATCTGCGCGGGTATCTGGCGGTGACGGTGCTCGCGGCGGTGGCGCTCGCGGCGCCGGGATTGGCGGCCATGGACCTGCCGGCGATGGGCGGGATGCCGACCCTGGCCATGGCGGTGGTGAGCCTGTTGCTGGTGGTCGGGGCCGTGGTCGCCGCCACCGCCCGGACCCGGCTGGCGGCGGTGGCGGGGCTCGGGGCGGTGGGCTACGGCATGGTCCTGCTCTTCATCTCCGCGGGGGCGCCGGATCTCGCCCTGACCCAGATCCTGGTCGAGACCCTGGTGGTGGTGCTGCTGGTGCTCGCGTTCCGCCATCTGCCGGACCTCACGGTGCCGGCGACCCCCGCCGGCCGGCGCACCGCCACCGCGGTGACCGCGGTGCTCGCGGGGTTGTTCGCCGGCGGGCTGGTCCTGGCGGCCCAGGGCACCCAGGCCGCCGCCCCGGTGGGGCCATCGCTGATCGCGGCCGCCTGGGAGCGGGGTCTCGGGGCCAATGCGGTGAATGTCATCCTCGTCGACATCCGCGCCCTCGACACCCTGGGCGAGATCACCGTGTTGCTCATCGCCGCGATGGGGGTGGCGGCGCTGGTGCTGCCCGCGGAGCGGCCGGGGCCGCTGCTCGCCCGCTCGCCGATCCTGGCCGGGGCGAGCCGGTTCATCCTGCCGGTGGCGGCGCTGCTGGCGCTCTTCCTGTGGTACCGCGGCCACCACCAGCCTGGGGGCGGTTTCGCCGCCGGGCTGTGCCTGGGGGCCGGGGTGGTGCTCTTGGCCGCGGCCTGGGGCGGGGCCGCGGCCCGGCGGGCCCTGCGCCTGCCGCCCCTGGCCTGGGCTGGGGGAGGGCTGGCCATCGCCCTGGCCGCCGGACTGGTCGGGGTGGTCAGTGGCGACGGCTTCCTGGCCCCGCTGTGGCTCGGTCCGGTGGGCACGCCGATCCTGTTCGATCTCGGGGTGTTCGCCCTGGTGGTGGGCATCACGATCATGGCGGTGGAGCGCCTGCTCGAAGCCGAGGAGGGCGACCGATGACCTGGCTGCTCGCGCTCCTGACTGCGGTGCTCGTCGGTGCCGGCGTGTGGCTGGTGCTCCAGCGCCGGGTGCTGCACCTGGTGCTCGGCATCGGCCTGCTCGGGCACGGGGCGAACCTGCTGGTGTTCGCCGCCGGCGGGCTGTCGTCGGCCCCGGCCTTCGCCCCCGGCGGCACGCCCCTGCCCGGGGCGGCGGATCCCCTGCCCCAGGCCCTGATCCTGACCGCCATCGTCATCGGCTTCGGCGCCACCGCGTTCCTGCTCGCCCTGGCGTGGCGGGCGTGGCGGGAACTGGGCGACGATGATCTGCCCCGGTGGACCGGCAGCGAGCCGCCGTTGGAAGACGATCACCAGGAGCCCAAGCCATGACCGGGCTCCTGATCATCCCGCCGCTCACCGCCCTGCTCGCCCTGCTGTGCTGGCGCCGGCCGGCGCTCCAGGCCTGGAGCGGGCTGGCGGGAACGGTGGCCCTGGCGATGGCGGCGGTCGGCCTGCTGGTGGCGGTCAACCATGGCGGGGTGCAGGTCCTGCACGTGGGCGGCTGGATCGCGCCCCAGGGCATCGCCCTGGTGGCGGATCCCCTGGCGGCGGCGCTGTGCGTGGTGGCGGCGGTGGTCGGGATCGCGGCGGTGCTCGCGGCCCGGGCGGACCACGACGATCAGGCCAAGCACCCGGCTTGGCAGCCCCTGGTGCAGCTCCTGCTGTGGGGCGTGTGCGGGGCGTTCACCACCGGGGACCTCTTCAACCTGTTCGTATGGTTCGAGGTCATGCTCATGGCCTCGTTCACCCTGCTCGCCCTGGGCGGTGGCAGAGAGCGGCTTGAAGGCGCCGTGAAATATGTGGCGATCAACCTCGTCGGCTCGGCGCTCTTCCTGTCCGGCTGCGGCATCCTGTACGGACTGTGCGGCACCCTGAACATGGCGGATCTCGCCCGGGTCATCGCCGCCGCCGGGACCGGGCCGGGGATCCAGGCGGCCCTCGGCTGCCTGCTTGCGGCGTTCCTGCTCAAGTCCGCGGCCTTCCCGCTCTTCGCCTGGCTGCCCGCCAGCTACCACACCGCGAGCCCGGCCACTGCTGCGCTGTTCTCGGCGCTGCTGACCAAGGTCGGGGTGTACGCGGTGCTGCGTCTGACCGTGACTATCGCGCCGCTGAACGGCACGCCCCTGGCCCCGGTGCTCGGGGTGGTGGCCCTGGCGACCATGGCGGTGGGGGTGCTCGGGGCGGCGACCCAGATGGAGCTGCGTCGGATCCTGGCGTTCCACATCGTCAGCCAGGTGGGGTACATGCTGCTTGGCATCGCCATGGGATCGGCCCTCGCCTTGGCGGCGACCGCATTCTACCTGATCCACCACATCCTGGTGAAGAGCGCCCTCTTCCTGGCGGTCGGGGTGGCGGCGGCCCGGGGCGGCGGCGAGGACGTGCGCGGGCTCGGCGGCCTGCGCCATGCGCCATGGCTGTACGCGGGCTTCCTGGTCGGCGCCGCCAGCCTGGCGGGGATCCCGCCCCTGTCGGGATTCTTCGCCAAGCTCGCGGTGGTGCGGGCGGCGGTGGAGGCCCAGGCCTTCGTCGCCCTGGCGGTGGCCCTGGGGGTCGGCTTCCTGACCCTGTATTCGATGATCAAGATCCACCGCGAGGTCTTCGCCAAGCCCGGTCGCGACGGTGACGCGGCCCCGGCGCCCCGGCCCGGGGACCGCTGGTCCGTGGGGGCGGTGCTCCTGCTTGCCGCGGGGACGGTGGCCATCGGCGTGCTGGCCGGACCGTTGTGGGCGTGGTGCCTGGAGACCGGTGCCGGGCTGGTGGAACGCCGGCCGTACCTGGACGCGGTCCTGGGAGGTGCCCCGTGATCCGACTCGTCGCCCTGGTCCGCCTCATCAGTCTGCTCGCCCTGGACACGGTGCGCTCGTCGGTGCTGCTCGCCTGGGATGTGCTCACCCCCCGGGACCTGAGCCGGGTGCGGATCCTGACCTTCCCGACCCGGGCGCGCACGGACCGGGAACTGTTCTGGCTGTCCACCGCCATCACCCTGACCCCGGGCACCCTGACCCTGGATGTGGCGGACGACCGCACCCATCTCGTCATCCACGCCATGTACGCCCAGGATCCGGAGGCCTTGCTCGCGGACCTGCGCGACCGGGTCGAGACGCCGCTGCTCCAAGTGCTGCGCGGGAAGGCGACGCCATGACCCTGCTCACCGGGATCCTGACCGTGGTGATCAGCGTGGCCATGACCCTCGCCCTGTGGCGGCTGGTGCGCGGACCGGGGCTCGCGGACCGGGTGGTGGCGTTGGATCTGCTGGCCAGTCTGACCGTTGGCTGGCTGGTCGTGCGGGCCGCGGCCACCGGCCACTGGATGTATGTGGATGTGGCCCTGGGCATCGGCCTGGTGTCGGTGGTCGGCACCGTGGCCTTCGGGGCCTTCACCGAGCATCGGGCCCGGGAAGCGGCCGGGGAGGACCGGCCGTGATCCTCACCATCCTTGGTGCGGTCTTCGCCGTGGTCGGCGCCGGTTTCATGCTCGTCGCCGCGATCGGCGTCGTGCGCTTCACCGACACCTTCGCCCGGCTGCACTGCGCCGGGAAATCCGCGACGCTGGGGGTCGCCTGCCTGCTCGCCTCTGCCGCCCTGTGGTCCGCGGACCCGGGGCTGGCCCTGCGGGCGGGACTCGCTTCGCTGTTCTTCCTGGTCACCGGCCCGGTGGGCTGCCACGCCCTCGCCCGGGCGGTGTGGCGGAATCGGGAGCGGGCCGGGTGACCGTGGCGGTGGTGAGACGCCTGCGGCGGGCCTTGCGCAGAGGCGCAGAGGTCCGCAGAGGCGGGGCCACCCGCTGGGTCAGTGACGGGCTATCCTCTGCGCCTCTGCGCCAAGCCCGCCGCAGGCATCCGTGGCCGGCCGCGGTTTCGGATCGTCAGCGCTTGGCCGTGGGCTTCGCGGCGGGCTTGGCCTTTGCCGTCGGCTTCGCCTTGGCCGCGGGCTTGGTCTTGGCGGTCGGCTTCGCGGCGGCTTTCGCCGGCTTCGCGGCGGGTGTGGCCGGGGCCGCGGGGGCGGCGCCGCCGAGGGCGGCGACGACCTCTTCGACGTGGCCGGGGACCTTCACCGCGCGCCACTCGTGGAGGATCGTGAGATCGGGGCCGATGATGAAGGTGGAGCGGTCGATGCCCATGTACTTCCGGCCGTACATCGACTTCTCGATCCACACCCCGAGGGCCTTGGCGAGGACCTGTTCGGTGTCCGCGAGGAGCGGGAAGTTGAGGGATTCCTTGGCGATGAACTTGGCGTGGCTGGCCAGGGAGTCGGGGCTGATCCCGAGCACCTGGGCGCCCTTGGTGGTGATCGCGCCGTGGTGGTCGCGGAACCCGCAGGACTCCACCGTGCAGCCGGGGGTCATGTCCTTCGGGTAGAAGTAGAGCACGGTGGTCCGGCCCTTGAGGTCGGCGTGGGTCCAAGTGCGGCCGTCGCTGCCGGCCAGGGAGAATGCGGGAAGGGTGGCCATGGGGGTGTCCTTGCGGCGCGGGGATAGCGCCCGGCGGTGTCGCCGCCAGGGCCACGCCGCCAAGCCTTGTCGCATGCCCGGGCGCGGCACCATGCCGGCATGCTCACCGCCAGCTTCATCGTCGGCAAAGGGATGACCGAGGACCTCGAACGGGCCCTGTGGGCGCGGGGGATCCTCGACTGGGACCTGGCCCGGGAGCATGCGGTCGAGGTCGGCGAGATCCTGGGCACCCAGCGGGCCAACAAGCTGCTGGAGACCTTGGCCCTGGCCCGGACCGCCCGGGACAAGGGCGATGCGGCGTGGTTCCACGCCCACTGGCCCAAGGAGCACCTGTGGCGGATGTGGCGGGGCTGGTGCGAGCCGGTGCAGTGCGGCCTGCTCGACATCGAGACCACCGGCCTGACCGCGGGCTTCGATCAGGTGACGGTGATCGGGCTGGTCTGCGCCGAGGGCAAGGCGGCCTATGTGGCCGGCGCCCCCCAGGACGGCCACGAGCCCCTGGACCGCTTCCCGGAGCGGCTGCGCCAGCTCCGCCTGCTCGGGACCTTCAACGGCATCAACTTCGACCTGCCGTTTTTGGAAAAGCACTTCCGCGGCATCAACCTGAAGTTCGACCTGCCGCACATCGACTGGATGTACCCGGCCCGTCAGGCCGGGCTGAACGGCGGGCTCAAGGACATGGAGAAGCAGCTCGGCATCGGCCGCGAGGCGGACATCAAGGACGTGCGCGGCAACATCGCGGTCCAGCTCTGGGCCCAGTGGAAGCAGCAGGGGGATCTGGCGGCCTACCGCCGGCTGACCACCTACTGCATCGCCGACTGCGCCAACCTGCGGCCGTTCGCCGACGCGGTGTACGACCGGCTGTGGGCCAAGGCCTATGGCCAGCACGCCCGCCAGGTGGACTTCGCCGCCATCAAGGGGCAGCAGCAGTCGATCTTCGGCTGAATCCGCTCACTTGCTGGCGGTGTGTCCCGCCCACGTGATCACCAGCATGACCAGGATCGGCGGTTCGGCAGGGTCCGCAGCAGGTTCTTCGTACAGCAAACGGGTGCCGTCGTGGTTCCACAGGGGGCCGCGGGCGCCACTGGCCAACCGGCGGGGCGTGCTGCCGGCGAGATCCGCGAGGACGAGGCTGCCATCCCGATCCACCGCAGCCAGCAAGGGGAAGCGCGGATGGGGCGCGGGGCTGTGCCCACCGGCCACCACCACCAACGGCTTGGCGCCGGGTTTCGCCACATGGACCACGTCGGTGCCGATCCGCAGGTACCAGTTCTGCCGGGTGCTACCGGCGGGGGGCGTGCCGGCGAGTCGGGTGGCGACGATTCCACCGGTGGCGGTCCAGCGCGGCATGATCAACCCGGGAAGGCTGTCCGCTGTGCCCGGGCGCCAGCGGATGACCAGGGAACCCGTGCCGGCCCGGCCGGTCCACCAGTCCTCTTCGACCACCGGCTGCTCCTGCCACGCCAGACCCGGTCCACCCCGTTGCGGCTCGGCAAAGAATCCCGGGGCGAAATCCACCGGATCGTTGCCCCGGGATACGAGGCGGATGCGGTCCTCGACCTGCGCATAGACGGCGTCGTCGCCGACCCGAGGCCGGTAACCGCCCGGCGCCAGGGTGAACTTGTCGGTGGCACCCTTGGGGCCCACCGTCACGGCGGTCAGTCCTTCCGTGGTCGGTACGATGCGTCCGTCGGTGGTGCGCACCGCATTCGCCGCCGGTCCGAACACGACCCGATCCGGGGTGAGCCATTGCGGGGCGCCGGTGGTGCGCCGGTCCTCGGCAACCAGGTAGATGGGCCGCAGGCCCTCTTCGAGGATGGCGAATCCATTGGCGGATCGCACGACGATCCGGTTGGCGGTGGGGTTCCAGGCCGGCTCCGGATCGGGAACCGTGGTGGGCAGGCGGACCGTGCGGACCACGGTGGCCTCGGCGGAGGTCGATGTGGGCCGGGGTGCACAGGCGGCCAGGGCCGCCAAGGCCAGGCACAGGATCAGACGCATGGCACCACCGTGGTGCGGCCCGGTGGCGGGCAAGGCGGTCAGGGGACCGCCAGCCATCCCTGGATCACCAGCGCAACGCCCGGCCCATCCAGGGCGGCAAGGCGGCCGTCCGCATCCGCACGGGCGGTCAGAATGGTGCCCGCGAGATCGACCCGGGGGCCATCCCAGCGGATCCGCAGGTCCTCGCTGAACCGGGGACCGAAGAAGTCCACCACCCGGGCCTCTCCATGGCCGTCAGCTCGCCAAGCAAGGGCGAGATGAAAGGCGGCCAGACGCAGATCCCAGGCCCGGGGCCCGCGGTCGTGGCGGATCTCCTCGGCCGGTCGTGCATCATCCCCGCTTCCAGTCTGGATCTCGCGCACGATGCGATAAGCCCCGGTCGCCGTCGGCAGGATCCGGCCGAGGGTCGAGCGGGCGTTGTGGGCCACGGTCAATCCCTGGGGATCGAGCAGGATGAAGGGCACATCTCCGAGATGGGCTCCCTGCACCGTCTCCGGTGCCGGGGGTGTCCACACGATCTGCCACAGGCGGTTGCCGCCCAGGGTCCGGTCGGTGGGCCCCAGACGCATCCAGAACCGCTCGCCATCCAGCGAACCGTGGCAGGCGACAGGATCCGGGGCGAGATCGGCACCCAGGAGCAGGCCGGCAAGGAGCAGGAGCGGGGCGCAACGCATCATCCCGCCCGCCGCCGGAGGAGGAGGAACAGGCCCGCCGACGCCGCGAGCCCGCCGAGAACATACCTGCGCCATGGCCGCTCCTGATCCACGGCAAGGATGAACGCACTGCCCGCCGGATCGTTCGCTTGGTACCAGACCTGGGCGTACGGCCGGGCGGTGAGCGTCTCGCGCAGGGCTTCCGCCTCGATGGTGGGCAGGATCGGGTCATCAGTCGGCCGGAAGAACCCGTCCCCTTGGCCCCACGCCACCTGCTCCATCCGGCCGCTGCCCTTGACCCGGAACAGATAGGCCACGGAGACCCGTGCACGCTCCTCGTCAACCGGGGTCAGGACGATGTCCAGGATCTGGCCTGGAGTCCGCTCCAGTTCCGCCGCCGCCCGGGCGAACGGCACGCAGGCAAGGATCCCTCCTGCCGCGAGGGCCAGTCCAAGCAGGCGGAGGATCCGGTCCATCAGCCGGCGACCACAGGATTGCGCAGGGCGCCGAGGCGGTCGATGGCGCACTCGACGACCTCGCCGGGGCGCAGGAAGCGCGGCGGGGTGCGCCAGACGCCGACCCCGGCCGGGGTGCCGGTCAGGATGAGATCCCCGGGTTCCAGGCGCATGGTCCGGCTGATCCAGGCGAGGACCGCGCCGACCGGATGGATCAGGTCCGCGGGGGTGCCGTCCTGCAGCCGCTCGCCGGCGATGGTGGTGGTCAGGCGCAGCGTGCGCTCATCACCGACCTCGTCGGCGGTGGTCAGCCAGGGGCCGCAGGGCAGGAATCCATCGCAGGACTTGGAGCGGAACCACTGTCCGTCAGCCTTCTGCCAGCGGCGGGCGCTGACGTCGTTGGCGACCATGAATCCCGCCACCGCGGCCCGGGCCACCGTCGCATCGGCCCGGTGCAGGGGCCGGCCGAGGACCACCGCGAGCTCCACTTCGTAGTCCGGGCCGCAGTCCGGATCCGGGATCACGATGGCGTCGGTCGGGCCGGACAGGGTGTTGCGCCCCTTGGCGAAGAGCAGGGGGCGCTCCGGGGGCACCGCCTTCTGCTCCGCCGCATGGCCGTGGTAGTTGAGGCCCACGCAGATGATCTGGCCGGGGTCGGTCACCGGAGGTCCGAGCCGCACGCTGTCGAGGGCAAGGCCGCCCGCCGGGGCCGCCGCCACCGCCGCTGCAAGCCGGTCGTGGAGCCCCTCCACGAGGATCCGGCGCACCGAGGTGCACCCGGGAAGCAGGTCTGCCACCGGGAGGATGCGATCGCCGCGGACCACGCCCGCCTGCTCCGCGCCCGGGGCTCCGAACGAAACGAGGCGCATCAGCCACCCCACAGGCCGCTGCGGGTCACCGCGCGGCCGGTCTCGTCGCTGAGCGGACAGGCGTCATCCAGGTCGTCGGCCTCGAACTCGCCGAGGGCGAGGCGCAGGCGCAGCCCGGCCTGGATCTGGGACGGCACTGCCCGGGCGGCGTGTTCGAGCAGGCATGCCTGGTGGACGCCGCCCCAGAGGTCCACGGTCCGGCGGTCGGCGCGGACGAGATCGAGGTTCCGGCTCCAGCCGTGCTCGAAGAGACCGCCCGTCAGGCGGGCCAGGGTGCGGGCGTGGATGCGGACCTGCCGCCAATCGATCTCCAGGGGCCGCTGGCAGCAGAACCAGGCGATGAGCCGGGTGGTCTGGTCCTTGTCGAGGCCTCCCCAATAGGCGACCTCGTTGTCGACGATCTCGACCCAGGGCTGGTGCTGGGTCTCGGCCCATTCGCGCAGGGGCCGATCGGTCGGAGGACGGGGTCCACCGGCGGCGCCGGCGGCGAACACCAGGCTGCCCGCCGACATCCCCTCGGTACGCGCGACGCGCTGCTCATTCATCAGGTCGCGCAGGCTCACGGCGGTGGCGGCGCCGCGTTTGACCAGTTCGATCTGCGGGCTCGCCCCCTCGGTCAGCAGCCATCCGGTCCGCACGCCGATCTCCTCTGCGAAGCGCATGGCGGCAAACGTCGACATGTGGGAGATGCCGACCACCGGCCCGCCGGAACGGGTGTGGGCGGGATAGCCCAGGGCGGTCATCGACCAATTCAGGCGGGACATGCGGCCATGGTGGCCCCCAGCCCGCCGCGGCAACCGCCCGGCCCCCGGGATCAGGGCAGCGGGGTCGCGGTCTCCGTCCGCCGCCGGGCGATCTGGCGGACGGCGGTCATGGACGAGGAAGACCCGTCATCCCGCTCGCCGGACATGGCCCCGGACAGGGCGCGCCCGAGCTGGCCCCGGTCGAAGGGCTTGGCCAGGAACCGGGTATGGCCGTCGGTCAGCTCGGTGGTGAGGTCCGCCGAGGTGAGCATCCCGCTGATCAGGACCACCGGCAGACGGGAACCACGGTCACGCAGGCGGCGGAGCAGGGCCAAGCCGCTCGCTCCGGGCATGCGGTCATCAAGCACCGCTGCCAGCAATGGCTGATCGAGCATCCCCGTGGCGGTGGTGCCATCGACTGCGAGGACGACCCGGTAGCCCAGGCTGCGCAGCAGGTCCGCGGTGGCCTCGCGCATCAGGTCCTCGTCATCGGCGACCAGGATCGGGAGGTCCTGGCCACTGCTCGGCGACCGCCGTTCGATCCGGGTGGTCGCCGGCCGCGGAGGGGCTACCGGCAGGCTGACCGCAAAGGTGGTTCCGTTCCCCGGCCGGGACCGGCACTGGATGGAACCGCCCCGCTCGCGGACGATCCCATGCACCGCCGCAAGCCCCAACCCATGGCCCTTGGGCTTGGTCGTGAAGTAGGGGTCAAACATCCGTGCCTGGGTTTCGGGATCCATGCCGCAGCCATGGTCGGTCACATCGATGAGCAGGTGGTTGCCGTGGGGACGCACGGTGATGTCGACCACCCCGGGGCGGCCTTCATAGGCCTCGGCGGCATTGATGATCAGGTTCATGGCCACCTGATGGAATTGCGAGATGTCGAAGGTGATGCGCGGCAGGTCGGGGGCGAGATCGAGGCGGAGCTCCACCCCCCGGGGCAGCGACGGCGCCAAGAGGTCCTGGAGCGAGGCCAGCTCGCGCCCGGGATCCAGATCGCGCAGCTCGATCCGGCCACGGCCGGTGTAGGCGAGCAGCTGGCGGACCAGGCCGGCGGCCCGGTCGACGCCCTCGATGGCCCGGGTGCAGCGCCGTTGCGCCGTTTCCTCGGTGATGGCGGTGCGCACCAGTTCGACCTGGCCGCGGATCGCCCCGAGCAGGTTGTTGAAGTCGTGGGCGATCCCCCCGGCGAGCAGTCCCAGGCTTTCATGCCGGCGGGCCTGGGTCAGCTCCTCGCTCAGCCGGCGGCGGTCGTCCTCGGCCTCGTTCTCGGCGCTCACGTCGATGAGGATGCCGTCCCAGGCCTGGGTCTCGCCTTCGTCGTTGCGATGGGCATGGAGGAGCACCGTCGTGATCTGCCCGTCCGGGCGGGACAGGCGCAGCCTGACCCGGATCGGGTCGCCCAGGCGGCGGGATCCGGCGACCGCCTCGGCAAATGCCGGGCGGTCGGCATCGACGATGACCTCGGTCAGGCGGCTCGGATCCTCGGCGAACCAGGTGAGCGTGCGTCCGGTCAGGTCCTGGATCGATGGGCTGGCCACCTCCAGGCGCAGGTCGTGGGCCCCGCTCGCGGTGGCCCGGAGCAGGGCGAACCCCTGGGCCATGTCGACCAGGCCGCGGTAATGACGGCGGCTGCGGCGCAGGGTGTTGAGCTGGGTCCTGGTCACCAGGATCAGCATGGTGGTGGCGAGCAGGGCCGCCCCCAGGCAGACGAGCAGGATGCGCGCGAGCTGGGCCTGATGATCCGGGGGCGCCCACACCTGGTCCCGATCCAGGTGCCCGGGCAGGTCGGCGGCACGCATGAGCGCGGCCGAGGATTCCAGACGGTCGTAATCCACCGCGCCGATGGGGAAACGGTCGGGGTCGATGTGTTCGATGACCACCCGCGCCTCGGCCAAGAGGTGGTCCCGGTCGAGCCCATGCGCTGGGCCATCGAACCGGGTCAGGATCAGATCGATGATCCGGCCAGGATCGCGCACGGCGGTGGTCCACCCCTCCAGGGTCGCGGCGCGGAATGCGTCCATGGTCGGCCGGTCCTCGCGCCAGCGTCGGCCAGAGACCACCAGCAGCGTGCCGGGAAACGCGAAGGGCCGCTCGGTCAGGGACAGTTCCCGCACCGGCACGCCCCAGGACTGGAGGACCAGGGGTTCATTGGCGCGGAAGGAGGGGAGCACCGCAATCTCGCCGCGGGCGAACCGCTCCAGGTCGTCGGGCCGCTTGCTGCGCGGGAATATCCGCTCCGGCATCAGGCCGGCCAGGCGCAGGCCGGTCCACAAGGAGGCATCGACGCCATTGGCCGGGCCGACCAGCCGGTCCGCCGGCTGGTCGGCAAGATCGCGCAGGGACTGGATCGGACCCTGGGCGTGGACGAGCAGGCAGAACGGATTGCGCTGCTGGATCTGGGCGAGGATCGCGAGATCCGCACCGCGTCCAAGGTCGATGAGCACCTCGCCCGCGGTCACCGTGGCGTCGGCGGTGCCGCGGACCACCCCGTCCACCGCCCGCAGCCCTGGTTGCCACGGGATCAGTTCGACCTTCAGGTCGTGACGGGCGTAGATCCCATCCGCCACCGCGGCATAGAAGCCCGCGTGGGCGAACTGCGGATGGTACGGCAGTTGCACGCGGATGGGATCCGCGGCGGCAGCCACGGTCACGGCGAGAAGAAGGACGCACCAACGCACCCCTCAGCCTACACCAAGGGCGGCGGTGCCGGCAAGGGCCGGTCCCGCCACCGTCGGTCAGGCCATGCCGAGCTTGCGCTTGATGTATTTGATCTCGACCGTCGAGATGATCGCCTGGACGGTGAAGTAGAGGACCAGGCCCGACGGCATGTTGTAGAAGATCAGACCGAAGATCGCCGGCAGCCAGCGCATCATCTTGGCCATCTGGACCTGCATCTCGTCGGCGCCGGGGGCCGGCTTCTGTTGGAATCCCATCCACAGCGACACGGCGATGTAGATGATCGGCAGCGGGTTGAGGGACAGGATCCAGCCGCCGAGGAATGCCACCGGGGTGCCCCAGACCTGATCCGGGAGGGTCAGGTCGCTGATCCACAGGAACGAGACGCCACGCAGGTCGGCGCTGTGGCTGAACGCCTGGTAGAGGGCCATGAAGATGGGGATCTGGATGAGCAGGGGCAGGCAGCCGGCGAGGGGGTTCACCCCGTGCTTCTTGAACAGCTCCATCTGCTTCATCGCCGCCTGCTGCTTGTTGCCGCCGGCGGTCTCCTGAAGGCGCTTCAGCTCGGGGGCGAGCTGCTGCATCTTGAGCATGGACGAATACTGCTTCCAGGTCGTGCGGAACAGGGCCGCCTTGACCAGGAAGGTGAGGAGCACCACCGCCAGGCCATAGTTGAACACCACCGCCGCGATGACGCCGAGCAGCCAGATCACCGCCTTGGCGAGGATCTTGAAGAATCGGTAGAATCCGTCGGTGTATTCGACCCGGCGCTCGATGGGGGTGAAGCGCTCCAGCTCATCCCGGGTCATGCCCGAGGCGGACAGGGTCCAGCCGCGGGAGAAGGTGGCTCCGGCGGCCAGGGCGGACGGCTCCCAATCGACCGCGATCAGGGCATGGACCTCATGCCGGGGTTCGTTCTGGAAGCCGGTCAGGGTGGCGGTGAAGCGGGCGGCATCCCCGGCGGTGACGGGGGTGGCGGCTGGTTCGTCGAGGGGCGAGGCACCGGCCACGACCGGGGCCTGGGCCCGCTCGGCGGGGCTCCACCAGGCGGCGAAGAAGCGTGACTTGAGACCGATGTAGTCGGTGCGCGCACTGTCCTCGCCGGTGGCGACCAGGGGGGCCGAGGTCTTGGGCGAGGGCAGGGAATGGCTCTCAATGCCCCCGGCTTCGCCACCCTGGTGGCGGAAACCCGCCAAGTAGTAGCCCTCGCCAACGCCATAGTCCTGGTGCAGCCCGTTCAGGGGCATCAGGCGTGGGCGCAGGGTGGCCGCATCGCCCAGGTTGGTCACCGACAGACGGGTGTGCAGGGTGGGCCGGGCCGCATCGAGCCGGTGCTCGATGCTGTAGGCGAAACGGGGGTTGCGGAAGGTCAGGACGACCCGGTCTCCGTCCCGGACCGCGACCGTCCACGGAGCGGTGTCCTCGCGATCCAGGCCCACCCGCACCGTCCGGGTCCCGTCGGCGGCGAGCACGTCGTTGTACAGCCACCCATGCACGCCGTCCTCGGCCCGGGGCTGATACGCGTCGAGCACGGCCAGCGGCGGCTCGCTGCGGCGGGCGCCGGCATAGGGTTCCAGGTGCGAGGGCAGGCGGATCGCCCGCTGCTCGACGAGTTCGAAGCGCTTGATCACACCACGGTTGGTGCTGATCACCACCCGGGCGGTGGACGTCGACAGGACCACCTCCTCGTAGGCCGGCGCCTCCAGGGCGACGGTGATCGCGGCGGTGGCGGGGTCGGCGGCGGACGCGGCGACGACGGCAAGGAACAGGAGCAGGGCGCGCATGGGAGCGCGGGAGCATCGGTGCCCGCCGCCGGGCACAACCCAGGGCCCCGGCACCCCCCCGCAGGGGGTCAGCCGAGGCGGGCGATGTGCTGGCGCATCCCGGTGATGACGCCGTCGAGGTAGGTCCGTTCCTCGTCGCTCAGGTTGCCCTGGGTCTTCTCCTGGAGGAGTTCCAGGACCCGCAGGGTCGCCCGGGCAAAGGCCGGGTTGGCCTCCCGTTGGCCGGTGATCGGGTGGGGGATCATGCCGAGCTGCATGAGGCCCTGGGATCCCATGCCCTGGAGGAAGGTCAGGAAGGACATCTGGCCGGGTTCGCTCATGGCGCGGCACGGTGGGCCGGCGGGCGGGTGGGCAACGGGCGGGCGATGGGGCGGGACTGCGGAGGAACCGGCACATCCGGGGATGGCATCGGCTGCCGCGGCCCATGCTGACTTCCATGTCCCGCTGCCTGCTCCTCGCCCTGGCCGCCGTCTGGGCGACCGCCGCCGACCCTTCGTCCTCAGGAACCCGCGCCATGACCCCCGCCTCCGCCACCTCCGCCCATGCTTTCACCCTCACCGCCAATGATGGCACCCCGGCACCCCTGGCGGCCTGGTCCGGAAAGGTCGTCCTGCTGGTGAACACCGCCTCCCGCTGTGGCCTGACCCCCCAGTACGCGGCGCTCCAGGCCCTCCATGAGAGCCGGGCGGCGAAGGGTCTGGTGGTGGTGGCGGTGCCCGCCAACGACTTTGGAGCCCAGGAGCCGGGGACCGACGCGCAGATCCGCGAGTTCTGCCAGACCCGGTTCCAGGTCTCGTTCCCGCTCATGCGCAAGATCACGGTCAAGGGCGCCGGCATCGATCCGCTCTACGAGTTCCTGACCGTCCGCTCACCAGTCCCCGGCCCCATCGCCTGGAACTTCACCAAGTTCCTGGTCGGGCCCGATGGCCGGGTCCTCGGCCGCTTCGAGCCCAAGACCACGCCGGACGACCCCGCGCTCACCGCCGCCGTCGATGCGGCCTTGGCCGCCTTGCCAGGCCGCTGACCGTCAACCGCCCCGGCTGGCGAGGAATGCCGCGACCGTCGTGCTGTCGGGCATCGACGGCAGGGCGCCTTTGCCCTGCACGCACAGGGCGGCGGCGGCACAGGCCCGGCGCATGCGCTCCTGCTCCGGCAAGCCGCCGATCAGGGCGGCGGTGTAGGCGCCGGTGAAGCAGTCCCCGGCGCCGGTGGTGTCCACGACCGGCACGCGGAAGGCGTCCTGGGCCAGCACCTCGCGGCCGACGAGCAGGCAGCCGCGGGCGCCGAGCTTGACCAGCACCGTGCCGCAGCCGCCGGCCTGGAGCGTCCGGGCGGCGGCCAAGACCTCCCCGTGGGTTCCGGTGGGCATCCCGGTCAGGCGGGCCAGCTCGCTCTCGTTCGGACTCACCACCGTCAGCAGCGGCAGCAGCTCCGCCGGCAGGGGGCCGTCGTCGCCGCCGGCGTCGAGCACCACCGGGATCCCGGCGGCCCGGGCCGCCCGGGCCGCGGCGAGATTCACCGGCTCCGGCACCTCGCGCTGGAGGAGCAGGGCCCCGGCCCCGGCGAGGATGGCCGCGAAGCCCGCCGGCGGCGCCTCCCAGGCCCGGTTGGCGCCACCGACGATGATGATCGAGTTCTCGCCGCCCCGCTGCAGGAGGATGAACGCCTGGCCGGTGGGCCCGGAAACGGTGGCGAGGGCCTGGGTGTCGACCCCGGCTCCCGCGAGGGCGGCGCGCAGATCCCCGGCGAAGGGGTCTGACCCGACCTGGCCGACAAACCGCACCGGGCAGCCGAGCCGGGCGGCGGCGGCGGCCTGGTTGGCGCCCTTGCCGCCGGGCCGCACCGCGGCGGCACCCCCGGGCAGGGTCTCGCCGGGGACCGGCAGGCGGTCGATCTCCACGTACAGGTCGGCGTTCACGGAACCCAGGACCACGAGGGGGCGCATGGCCGGGAGCATGGCGGTCCGCCCCCGCCGGCCACCCGGCCATCGACCGCCGGCGGGCGCCGTGATGCTCGCGGCCATGGACCTTGGGGACCCGGTGGATCTGGACTGGAACGCCACGGCGCCGCTGCTGCCGGCGGCCCGGTCGGCGTGGCTCGATGCCTATGACCGGGCCGGTGGCAATCCGGCGAGCATCCATGGCCGCGGCCAGGCGGCTCGGGAGCTCCTCGACGCATCCCGGGCGCGGATCGCTGGGCATCTCGGCTGCCGCGCCCACGAAGTGGTGCTCACGAGCGGCGGCAGCGAGGCGAATGCCACCGCCATCGCCCACGCCCTGTCCGAGGGCGGTCCCGCCGCCGCCCTGGCGGTGGAGCACAGCTCCATCCTGCGTGCCTGCCGGGCCCGGGTGGATTCGGTGGAGCTGCCGGTGGACGGCGACGGGCTGGCGGATCCGGACATGGTCGCCGACCGGATCCCCCCGGGCTGCCGGCTGGTGTGCGTCCAACTCGCCAACAACGAGAGCGGCGTGATCCAACCGGTGGCGGCGATCCTGGCGGCGGTGCGCGCCCGGTATCCGGACATCCACGCCCATGTGGATGCCAGCCAGGGGGCGGGGAAACTCGCGTGGGCCTTCAAGGACCTGGGCGCCGACACCCTGGCGGTGGCCGGGCACAAGCTCGGCGCGCCCAAGGGTATTGGTGTTTTGATGGTGCGTGCCGGCTGCCGTCTGCGCCCGCTCATCCACGGCGGCCGCCAGCAGCAGGACCGGCGCAGCGGCACCGAGGATCCCGCCCTGGCGGCGGCCCTGGCGGCGGCGCTGGACCACCATGCGGCCCACCGGGAGGCGGAGGCGGCCCGCCAGCGGGACCTGCTCGCCGGCGCGTTCGCCACCATCCGCGCCGGGGCCCCGGATGCGGTGTGGCTCGGCGCCGGGGCGCCCCGGCTGGCGAACACGCTGCTCCTCGCCCGGCCTGGGTTCGATGCGGAGATCCTGGTCCAGCGGCTCGATCTCGCCGGCTACGCGGTGAGCCGGGGCGCTGCCTGCATGGCGGGCCGGGGCGAGGCCAGCCATGTGGTGCGGGCCATGGGGATTCCGCCGGAACTGGCCCGGTCCGCCCTGCGGGTGTCGATCGGCGTCGGGACCACCGCCGCGGATCTCGCCGGCTTCGCCGCGGCCTATCTCGCGATCACGGCATCAGCCGGGCGGTGACCTCGTCCTGGACCAACCGTCCGGCGGGGGTCAGGGCGAGCCGGCCGTCCCGCTCGACCAGCAGACCCAGGTCGATCAGCGGGACGGCCAACGGCCGCCAGCGGGCGGGATCGTCGCCCAGGTCCGCGAGGCGGGCGGGATCGACGCCTTCGGCCAGGCGCAGGCCGAGCATCCAGGCCTCCGCCAGGTGGTCCTGGGCAGTCAGTGCCTCGCGCCGCCAGACCGCATCCCCACCGGCGGTGATGGCGGCGATGTACTGGGCCGGGTGCTTCTCCCGGGTCAGGCGGACCCCGTCCACGGTGCTCACCGCCCCGGCCCCGGCGGCCTGGTAGTCGCGGCCCCGCCAGTAGGCGAGGTTATGCTGGGATTCCTGGCCCGGTGCGGCGAAATTGCTCGTCTCGTAGGGCTCCAGTCCGAGGGCCGCGAGCCCGTCGGCCACCGCGCTCCACAGCCGGCGCGAGTCCTCGCTCGGAATCTCGGCCAGCTCGCCCCGGGACCGGCGGGCGTGGAACTCGGTGCCGGGCTCGTAGGCGAGGTGATACACGGATGCATGGCGCAGCCCGTGCCGCCGGTACAGGTCCAGGTCCCGGGCCACCGCCGCGGCGTCCTGTCCTGGCAGGCCGAACATCAGGTCCGCGCTCACCCGGGGCACCGCGGCGCAGGCTGCGGCCACCGCCCGCTCCGCGGCGGCGCCGTCGTGGATCCGGCCAAGCCAGCGCAGGGTCGCATCATCCGTGGACTGCACGCCCAGGCTCAGGCGGTTGACCCCGTGCTCGGCGAGGATGCGGAACTTCTCCGCGTCGGCGGAACCGGGATTCGCCTCGCAGGTCCACTCCGCCTCCGGGGCCAGGCGGATGTGGTCGCGGATCCCCGCCAGGCAGCGGGCCAGCTCCCGGTGGTCGAGAGCGGTCGGGGTTCCGCCGCCGATGAACACCGTGGCGTAGGGTCCCGTGGGCAGCCGGCGCACCTCGGCGAGCAGCGCGTCGACGTAGGCCGCGTGCTCGCCATCCCGGCCGGCGATGGAATTGAAGTCGCAGTACGGGCACTTCGCCGCGCAGTAGGGGATGTGCAGGTACAGGTGCATGGATCGATCCGGCCACCGACCCGCCGGGCGGGCGGGCGGAGTCACCGCACCAACTGATCCCAGCCCACCGGACAGACCGGAGGCTCGGTGCTGAGCAGACCGCCCAGGGTGGGATCCGGCAGGGTGATGCGGATCCGCACCAGCCGGCCATCGGCGACCTGGACCGGGAGATTCTCAACCGGGGCCGCGGAGCCGACGGCGGCACAGGGCCACTCGGGCAGGACCGGTTCGACAGTCGCGTCGGCCACCACAGTGCCGGGGGGATACAGGAGGACGAACGAACGGTCCGCGAGCCGGCGCACGAGCAGGCCGGAAGCCCCACCGATGCGCACCGGCACATGGAGGAGGATCTCGGTGCCCTGGACCAGCCCGCGCACGCTGAAGACCTCGACCGGTTCGGCCTTGTTGCGGGCGACCAGGGGCGGCATGCGCACGCCGAACGCACCGTTGGCCGCGTCCCAAGTGGCTCGCGAGGCGAGCACCTGGCCGGCCATCGCGGCATGCTCGATCCGCGAGGCGGTATTCACCGTGTCGCCGAGCAGGGTGTAGCTGATGGTGCTCGCCTGGGATCCGATGTTGCCGGCGACCACCGCGCCGGTGTTCAGGCCGATGCCGTGCGCGAGGGGCGATTCGCCGGCGGCCTGGCGCTCGCTGTTGAAGCCGACCAGCAGGGTCTGCATGGCGAGGGCCGAGGCGATGCCGGAACGGGCGTGGTCGGCGGCGCCCTCCTTTTCCGGCGGGATCCCCCAGAAGGCCATGATCGCATCGCCGATGAACTTGTCGATGGCGCCGCCATCGTTCTGCACGGCGCGGACCATGCTGTCGAAATAGGCGTTCATCACCGCGATGACCTGCTCGGGGGTCAGCCGCTCGGACATGGCGGTGAAGCCGATCACATCGCTGAACAGGACCGTGCCCTGGTATGACCTGCCGCCGAGACCGACATCGATGGCGCCGCTGCGGGCCTGTTCGGCCAGGGGGCCGGGCAGGAAGCGCAGCAGGTTGGTGCGCATCGCCGCATCGCGCTCGGTCTTCTGCAGGAGGAAGGCGTTGTGCAGGGCGATGGCGGCCTGGCTGGCCACCGCGGCGGCCAGGGCGAGGTCATCCTTCGTGAACGCCCGGCGGGCGTCAGTGGTGTCGATCTGGAGCACGCCCAGGGGCTCGTCGCCGGCGACCAGGGCGACCGCCATGGCGTGGCGGATCGACAGACCGACCAGGGACATGCCGGCGGCGAAGTCGGCGCCGCCGCCTTCCTGCCAGAGCACGGCCCCGAGCTTGGCCAGGGCGTTGGCGCACAGGCTGCGGGAGGCGGTCGGCGGCGGGCCGCCGGGCTTGCGCTCCTTGACCGCCCGGGGGACCATGGCCTCGGGGTCCTTGCCGAGCATGAGGAAGCCGCGGTCGGCCTGGGGGAAGACCTCGAACAACGCGCTCAGGATCTCGGCAAGCACCGCGTCGATCTGATCGATCCGGACCAGGGCCGTGGACACCCGTTGGATGGCATTGAGACGGGCCCGCAGGGCGTCGGGATCCAAGACCTGGTCCCGGGCCTCGTCCATGGACATGACCAGGCTGGCGCCCAGATCGCCCTCTGCCGCATCGCGGAAGGCGAAGATCGAGGAATTGCCGCCGTCATCCTTCTGGGCACCGTGGGTGACCACCTTCAGCTTGGTCTCGCCCAGCCGCACCACGTCGTTGGCGCGCAGGACCGTGGGTGCCGCAATGCGCGTCTCGTTGACGAAGGTGCCGTTGGCCGAGCGGTTGTCGGCCACCGTCAGGTGGGTGCCATCGAAGATGAAGTGGGCATGCTGGCGGCTGGCGTTCGGATCAGGGACCTCAAGTCCGCAATCGGGGCTGCGCCCGCTGACGAACGGGCCGTTGACCCGGAAGGGTTCGCCGGCGCGCGGCCCGTTGATGAAGACCAGTTCGTACACACCCGAAGGTGTCGCTGCCGCCAGCCGCCGGTCAAGGCGTGCCGGGGGGGAGCACCAGGAGGTGATCCAGGCGCAGGATGCGCAGGGAGCCGGCGATGCGGGTCGAGGGGTTGATGACGTGGATGCGACCGCCGGCGGTCTTGCCCGCCAGGGTGACCAGCCAGGCGATGACCGTCGAGGAGGTGTCGGTGAGCCGGCGCATGTCGACCGTCACCCGGGCGGGGTTCAAGGTGGTCAGCCACTCGGTCCCCTCGCGGTTCCACAGGCCCTTCCAGTTGGCGATCCGCGGCGACAGGGTGACCAGGGCGTGGCCGGGCTCCGGGAGCTGGACTCCAAACGGACGGATGTCGCTGCCTTCGTCATTGACCTGGAACTGGCGCAGGCATCCGAGGAGCCGGATGAGCGGCTGCATGTGGTCGCGGATCAGGGCGAGTTGATGGGCTGCGTCGGCGTCGCCGGGATGGGCATCGCCAGGGAGGCTGCTCAGGCATTCGCCCAGCAGGCGGTGCAGGTAGACCCGCTGGTGCTCATCCAGGCGGCCGGCGAAGAACGCCACCTCATCTTCTTGCAGTCCGCCCATGATGGGACAGGTCTAGCGTGACCGGAGGTTGACCGCAAGGCCACATCCGGTGCGGGCTGACAAGTGGGCAGCCGTATCGGGATCAGCCGGTCACCCAGCGTCCCTCGCACTCCCCGAACAGGTCGTTGGCCTGGCGCGGACCCCAGGAATCCCGGGCGTAGACGTGGACCGGGGTGCCCTCCATGGCCAGGCGCAGGCTGTCGGCGAAACGCCACGACTCCTCGACCTCGTCGGAGCGGATGAACAGCGCCTGGTCGCCGAGGACGACATCCTGGAGCAGCCGCTGGTACGCCTCCGGGGCCGGCTTGTGGAAGTAGTCGGCGTAGTCGAAGCCGAGCTTGGCGGGCCGGATGGTGAGCCCCTGGCCGGGCTCCTTGACCTCGAAGTCGAGATCGATGCCGTCGTTGGGCTGGATGCGCAGGGTGATCCGGTTCGGACGCAGGTGGCATTCCTGCCAGCCGCCGAACAGGGTGGTGGGCGGCATGCGGAACTGGACGGTGATCGAGGTGAAGCGCTTGGGCAGGTGCTTGCCGGTGCGGAGCAGGAACGGCACCCCGCCCCACCGCCAGTTGTCGATATAGGCCCGGCTGGCGATGTAGGTCTCGGTCTCGCTTGTCGGCGCCACGCCGGGCTCCTGGCGGTAGCCCTCGAACTGGCCGCGCACGATGTGGTGCAGGGGGTCCGGCAGGTCGGACATCGGACGCAGGGCCTGGAGGACCTTGACCTTCTCGTCACGGATGGCCTTGGCGCTCAGGCTGCCGGGCGGCTCCATGGCGACCAGGGCGACGAGCTGGAGCAGGTGGTTCTGGAGCACATCGCGGATCGCGCCGGTACCGTCGTAGAATCCGCCCCGTCCGCCTTCCATGCCGACCGTCTCGGCAACGGTGATCTGCACGTTTTCCACGTATTTCTGGTTCCACAGCGGTTCGAAGAACGCGTTGCGGAAGCGGAAGACGAGGAGGTTCTGCACCGTCTCCTTGCCCAGGTAGTGGTCGATGCGGTAGAGCTGGTTCTCGTCGAGGACCGCAAGCAGGGCCCGGTTCAACACCTTGGCCGAAGGCAGGTCCGTGCCGAAGGGCTTCTCGACCACCACCCGGGCGAACCGGCCTCCCGACTGGTCGAGCAGGCCCACCTTCTGCAGGCCGAGGACCGACGGGAGGAAGAGATCGGGCTTGATGGCGAGGTAGAACACCCGGTCGGCAGGTGCGCTCGCAAGGGTGTCCAAGGAGGAGCGCAGCGCCGCGTAGTCCTCGGGGGTGTCGAGGTGGGTCTGCACGTAGGAGACGATGCCGAGGAAGCGTTCCCAGGCGGCCGGATCGGCGCCCTTGGGCATGGCCGGGCGGATCTGGGTGCGGAACTCCGGATCGCCCCACGGCCGGCGGGCGACGCCGACCAGCTGGACCCGTCCAGCGAAGAAGCCTTCGCTCCACGAGGCGAACACCGCCGGCACGAGTTTGCGCGCGGTCAGGTCGCCGGAGGCGCCGAGGATGACGATCTGCGTGACGGGGTCGCTCATGGCCATGGCAGGGTACCCGCAACGGCGTGGGGCGTAAAGGGCGGGCGCGCACATGCCCCCCAGCCGGCCGGTGCATGGCCGTCGAGGGCTGGCCCGGTCCGGGTTGACGGTGGCGCAAGCCCGCACAATGCCCCGCGGGAGAACCCATGCCGCTCTTCATTCTCGGACTCATCGCCGCCCTCGTGGCGGTGGTCCTGCTCGCCGCCCCGTCCATGATGCGCGAGCGCGCCCTTGGCATCCTCGCCGGAATCGCCGGCCTGCTGCTCTCAGCGGTCCTCATCGGCTTCTCGTCCGCAGTGAGCGTGGATGACAACCAGCGGGCGGTGGTCATCCGCACCTTCGGCGAATCGATGCCCCAGGGTCGTGTCGTCGCCCTCGACGGCCAGGCCGGCGCCCAGGCCCGGCTCCTCGGCCCCGGCTGGCACTTCGGCTACTGGCCCTGGATGTACGAGTTCGAGGTCGTGCCCACGGTGACTATCGACCAGGGCAAGGTGGGCGTGCTCACCGCCCTCGACGGCCGTCCCCTGCCCGAGGGCCAGGTCTTCGCCCCCGCCTGGTCGTCGGCCAACGACATGCTCGACGGCGACCGCTTCCTTGCTCCGGACGGCGGCTTCAAGGGTCCCCAGGCCACGGTCCTGACCCCCGGCAGCTATCCGTTCAATCCCAAGCTGTTCCGCATCGACCAGGTCCCCGCGACCCTGGTCAATGTCGGCGAGGTGGCGGTGATCAAGGCGAACGCCGGACCCGAGTGGAAGCCCGGTGCCGAGGAGAAGATCATCGAGATCAACGGCACCCGCCTGGTGCCCAACGGCAACCAGGGCATCTGGAAGACCGCCCTCGCGCCCGGCCTTTACAATCTGCATCCGGGCCTGTTCCAAGTGACCAAGGTGCAGACCACCAACCGGGTCTACACCTACCAGGATGACAAGTGGGCGATCAAGGTCCGTTCCCGGGACGGCTTCACATTCCCGGTGGATGTGCGTGTCGGCGTCACCGTGACCGCCGACCAGGCGCCCTTCCTGGTCGCCATGCTCGGCAACCCGGACCTGCTGCAGAAGGACGAGCAGGAGGACGAGCCCCTGTCGCGCATCGAATCCAAGATCATCCTGCCACTCATCCGCACCCACTTCCGCAATGTGGCGGAGACGATGAATGCGCTCCAGTTCATGAACTCCCGCACCCAGGTCGAATCCGATGTCAGCCGGCGCATGCGCGACGAGCTGGCCAAATACCGGTTGGAGACCGACGGCGTGTTCATCGGCCAGATCGAGCTCGACGCGACCCCCGAGGGCAAGACCCTTCTCGCCACCCAGACCGACCGCGAGGTCGCCCTGAACCAGCAGAAGACCTTTGAAGAGAAGAAGCGCGCCGAGGAGAGCCGGGCCACCTTCATCAAGGCGCAGGAAGAGGCGGAGCAGCAGCGCAAGGTCGTCGCCGCCACGTACCAGGTCCAGGTCCGCGAGCAGGAAGGCAAGGCCTTCGAGATCGCCGCCAGCTACACCGTGAAGGTCAAGGAGCAGGAGGCCAAGGCCCGCGAGGCCGAGGCGCGCGGCGAGGCGAGCTTCATCGAGATCACCTCGGCGGCGAAGCGGAAGGCCTACGCCGACATCTCCGCCGCCATCGGACCCCAGGGCCTGGTCACCATCGAGGCCCTGCGGCTGGTCGGCGAGAACAAGATCCAGATCACCCCGCAGGTGATGGTCGGCTCCGGTGGCAGCGCCCTGGATGCCCTGGCCGGGACCATCCTGGGCCGCGGAGTGGAAAAGAAGTAGCCGTTCACCCCCGGCACCGTCCGGCCCAGGCTGCGATCAATCGGCGCAGGTCCTCGGGTCGGTACGGCTTGGCGAGCAGGTCGTCCATCCCGCTTGCGGAGCAACGGTCGCGTTCCTCGGCCATGGCGCTGGCGGTCAGGGCGACGATCGGCACCTGCCCGCCGGCGGCCCGGATCCGCCGGGTCGCTTCGTAGCCGTCCATCACGGGCATCAGGCAGTCCATCAGGATCAGGTCGAACCCGCCTGCGGACCAGGCATCCACCGCCTGCTGCCCGTCCTCGGCGACGACCACCACGTGCCCGGCGCGACTGAGCACGGTCGTGGCCAGACGCTGATTCACCGGGTGGTCCTCGGCGACCAGGATGCGCAGCCGGGTACCATCCGCGGTCGGCGCGTGCGGCCCGACCGGCCTGCCCCCGGCGGAGGGGAGCAGGGCGACCAGGCCCTGGGCCAGGCGGTGGGGGTCCGTCGGCAGCAAGAGCACATCATCCCCGGACCGCAACGCAGGTCGCCGACCCGGCCGGATCAGATGCAGCGTCGGCAACTGCGAGGATTCGCCGGCGCAGGCGATGACCAGATCGGCATCATCGGTGGCAAGGATGCCCCACCGCACCAGGTGGCGTCGTGCCCAGGCCGCGTCGGGTCCGTCCCCCGGTACGGCAACCCGCCGTCCGGCCAGCCCCGCCGGCAGGGCATGTGGCTGGCCGGCTGCGATCTGTGGCAGGTCGACCGTGAAGCGTGAACCCTGCCCGGGGGTCGAGGCGACGGTGATGTCACCCCCGAGGGCCTGGGCCAGGCGACGGGAGATGGCGAGCCCGAGACCGGTGCCGCCGAACCTGCGGACGGTGCTGGCCTCGGCCTGGACGAAGGGTTGGAACAGGCGCTCAAGCACTGCGGGTTCGATGCCCACACCCGTATCCTCGATCGAGAAGCGCAGTCGACCCTGCGCGGCCGAGGCGCGCAGGGACACAGATCCGTCATCGGTGAATTTCACGGCATTGGCCACCAGGTTGACCAGCACCTGGCGCAGACGGGCTGGATCCCCCTCGATGCTGCCAGGCAGATCATCATCCTGATCGATGGTCAGAAGCAGGCCCTTCTCGACGGCCCGTTCGGCAACCATGGCTGCTGCCTCGGCGAGGATCCGCCCCGGGTCGCAGGGGATCGACTCCAGCGCCATGCTTCCGGCCTCGATCCGCGACATGTCGAGGATGTCGTTGATCAGGGTGAGCAGATTCCCGGCGCTGCCCAGGACCGTGTCGGTGTATTGCCGCTGCTCGGCGTCGAGGTCGGTTTCCGCAAGCAGACCCGTCATGCCCAGGATGCCGTTGAGCGGAGTGCGCAGCTCGTGGGTCATGGTGGCCAGGAACATCCCCTTGGCCTTGGTGGCGTCCTCGGCCGCATCCCGCGCCCGGGCGAGTTCCGCCGTCCGGACCGCGACCTCCTGCTCCAGAGAACGGTTGCGGGTGGCCAATTCCAGCGCCAGCCGACGATTGTCGGCGGTCAGGGCGATGGCGGCTGCAGCCGGTCCGCAGGCGTCGAATACCATCGCGGCCGGATCCACATCGGGGGCCAGCTGCACCACCAGCAGCCAGGCGGCCTCGTCGGTGGCTGGGACATGGACCAGCGCCAACCCTTGGTCCACCACCGGTCGCAGCCGACGCAGGGCGGTGGCGATCATCCCCGCGGTGGTCAGCCGCAGGACGGAGGCGGCAAGGTCCACCGCCGATTCCTCAGGAAGGGGCAGGGTCAGGTCCGGCACGAAATCCGGCGGCCCAACCCGGACCCAGGCCGAGGCGGTGGACGGGGGAAGCAGGCTCAGCAGATGCAGGCGCCCGCGTTCAAGCACCTCCGCCGGGGTCGCATCGGAACCGAGCCGGGCGAGATCCGCCTGGAGGTTCGAAAGCGCATCGGCAAGGTCGCCCGGGGTCATGTCACGGGCTCCATCAACGCCGCGCAGATGTCATCGACCGCGAGGTCGACCTCGCTGGCCAGTCCCGTCAGGTCCTTGGGCCCCAGGCCGCACAGGTCCCAGCCCGCCGGCACGAGGGCCGGAAGCGCTCCTGCGGATCCGGCGGGGCCGTATTCAAGCCCATGGCAGACCAGGTCGGCCACATGCACGGTCGCCGATTCGATGGCGTGCCCGCTGCCGGTGAGCATCGCATGGTGGTTGCCCACGGCCCGCGCCATGGTCGCCGGCAGCCGCCAGGTCTCAAGCAGGACCTCCCCCATCCGCGCGTGGTCGAAGCCGAACGCCGCCCGTTCCGCATCACCGGCCAGCACCTCGCCGGTGCGGACCCGGTCGAGGCAGCCGGCGAGGGCTTCCGGCATGCGCAGGGCGAAGATCAGCCGACCGACATCATGGAGCAGGCCGATGGCGAACATGCGCTCGGGGTTGGCCTCGCCGCGCCGGGCCGAGATCGACCGGCTGGCGATGGCCGTGGCGATCGCGTGGCGCCAGAAGGCGCCCATGTCGAGGAGATGGGCCGGCACGCCCTGGAAGCGCTCCACCACCGAGCAGGCGAGGGCGAGATCACACATCTGTCGGGTACCGAGCAGGGCGACGGCCTGGGCGATGGTCTCGACCCGTCGGCTGAGGCCATACATGGCACTGTTGGCCATGCGGAGCACACGCACCACCAGATCGGGATCACGGCTCACGGCGGCGGCGATCTCGGCGGTGGTCGCCCCCGGGCGTTCGACCGTATCGCGGATGGCGAGCCAAGTGGTGGGCAGGGATCCCAGGGCACCGACGCCCTGGAGGAGCGTCTCGGGACGCAGGGTGGTGCCGGCCATCATCGCAGTCTGGCTCGTGCCTGGCGGAGGAGGGCGATGCGGAACAGCTCCTTGACCGCCGGATGGCCGAGATCGTTGTGACGGAAGCGTGGGACCAGTCCGGAATGGAGTTCCTGGAGCACCGCCGTTGGAGTCGTGGTCTGACGGCTCTCATCCTGGGCGTGACGGGCCTGGATGCTGGTGATGCCGAGGGCGCGCAGGGCGAGCAGGTGCCGGTCGCCGATGATCTCACCCTTGCGCAGGAACACCCTGCCTCCGGGACCGCAGACATCCTCGCCGGCGATCATGCCGGCCATGATCTGGGCCACCGATGTCGTCGCCATGGCTAGAGCGTACCTCCGGTTTGGATCGTTCGGCAAGAGGCTGGAATCCGTCGGCCTTGCAGAAGCCGGATTGCGCGCTATGGAAGCGCTTCCATGAGCGGCGATCCCACCATCTACGATATCGCCGCCCGCGCCGGGGTGGGGATCGCCACGGTCAGCCGGGTCCTCAATGCCCATCCCCGGGTGAAGGTAGAGACCCGCGATGCGGTCTTGAAGGCCTGTGCGGACCTGGGATTCCGTCCCAACCGTGCCGCCCGACGGCTCGCCGCCGGCGGACCGAACCGGCCCCGGGTCGCTGCTCTCGCTCCGCTCTTCGCCACTGCCTTCGCCTATGGCGTGACCCGGCCCCTGGCCGCGGGGCTGGCGGCGGCGGGCATCGATCTGGTGCTCTACGACATCCCCGACCGGGAGACGAAGCAGCGCACCCTCGACCGTTTGCTCGGCGAGCGGGCGTGCGAAGGGTTGGTCCTGTGCTCCATGGGCATCGGCCCCGAGCGCGCCGCCCAGTTCGCCGCCGCGCGCATCCCGGTGGTCGCCGTGGACCATCCCTGCGACGGCCTGCCCGCGGCCACCATCGACAACCGCGCCGCCATGCGCCTGGCGGTCGAGGTCCTGCGCGAGCGCGGCGCCCGGCGCATCGCCCATCTCGCCGGCGGCGACGCCCTGGCCTACCGGGAGCGGCGGGCCGGCTTCGTCGCCGCCGCCGGGGCCGCCGCCCCGGTGGTTCCCGCCGAGACCCCGACCCGGGAGGGGGGCGCCGCCGCGTGCGGCATCCTGCTCGACGCCCACCCGGACATCGACGCCATCGCCTGCGCCAGCGACGCCATCGCCGTGGGTGCCCTCGAGGAATGCCGCCGGCGCGGCCTCGCCGCCCCGGACCGGATCCAGATCATGGGCTTCGACGACCAGCCGTTCATGGACGTGATCGGCCTGAGCACCGTGCGCCAGCCGGTGGCGGGCTTCGGCGCCTGGGCCGCCCAGGCGGTAGCCGCCCTGTGCGCCGATCCCGGCGCCGCCGTCACCCCGGTCCTGCTCCCCGTCTCCGTCGTCGAGCGTCAGACCACCCGAACCCCCGCGGCGCCATCCCGGCGCCGTGGCCGCTGAAAGGAATCCCATGCCCATCCGCGTCACCGTCTGGGGCGAGAACGTGCACGAGCACAAGAACGCCACCGTCGCCCGCATCTATCCCACGGGGATGCACACCTGCATCGCCGATGCCCTCAACCAGGATGCCCGTCTGGTCGCGCGCACCGCCACCCTGGACCAGCCGGAGCACGGCCTGACCAAGGAAGTCCTCGACCAGACCGACGTGCTGACCTGGTGGGGCCACTGCGCCCACGGCAAGGTCGACGACGCCATCGTCGACCGGGTGCAGGAGCGGGTGCTCCAGGGCATGGGCCTGATCGTCCTCCATAGCGGCCACTTCGCCAAGATCTTCAAGCGTCTGCTCGGCACGTCGTGCGCGCTCACCTGGCGCGAGGTCGGCGAGCGCGAACGGCTGTGGGTGTGCAATCCCGGCCACCCGATCGTCCAGGGCCTGCCCCGCTCGATCACCATCCCGAACGAGGAGATGTACGGCGAGCCGTTCGGCATCCCCAACCCGGACGAGGTGGTCCTGGTGTCCTGGTTCGAGGGCGGCGAGGTCTTCCGCTCCGGCTGCACCTTCACCCGCGGCGCCGGCAAGATCTTCTACTTCCGGCCCGGCCACGAGACCTACCCGACCTACCACATCCCGGAGATCCAGCAGATCATCCGCAATGCGGTGGCCTGGGCCGCGCCCGCCGGCGCCGCCTGGCGCGACGTGCTGAATGCGCCCAACGCGAAGAATCCGCCCGAGACGATCCGCACCCCGGATCCCAACGCCCACGGCGAGTCCGCCGGCGGCGGCGGATTCCGTTGAATCCCCGCGGTGCGGGTCCGCTCCGGCGGGCCCGCACCGACGCTCAGCGCAGGCGGTCGTGGATCCGGGTGCCGGCCAGCCGGTCGTGCAGTCCGGTGATGCCGGCCAGGGCGGTGACCGCCGCCAGCGGCAGGGTGGCGCCGAGCAGCACCCAGCGCAGGGTCGCCCGGGGCCAGGAACAGGTGCTCCCGTCCGCGGCGCGGACGATGACCAGGCCGAGCCGGCGATGCCAGGGCGGCGCCCCCGCGTGCACGGTCGCCGAGATCACCCAGGCATGGGCCACGGTCCAGGCGAGCAGGCCGAGCATGGTCCCGGCGAACAGCCATGCGAACGGCGCCCCGGTCCCGCGCAGGTGCGGTACCAGGGTCCAAGCCCGCTCCCAACCCGCGGGGCTGGTCAGCGTCATCACGATGGGCCACCAACCGGCGGGTTCGCCGGTTCCCGAAAGCGTCGGCAGGCCAGCGTCCAACCGGCCACCGGCGGTGACCAGGGCGATGGCATACCCCGAGGCGGTGGCTGCCAGCAGTCCGCCCCACGCGAACATCGCCACGGTGCCGGCCTCCAGGGCGCCGGCGGCGACGCGTCGGCCGCGCCATCCGGGTCCGTGTTCCCAGGTACCGGGTCCGGCGGCCAGCGGCGATCGCTCCCCCGGCAGGAATTCCATCGGGGCCAGTCCCGTCGACCGGCTTGGGGATCCGGGCGTGGCATGGGTGGGCGGTGAACGGATCTCGGACGAGGTGAGTGCGGAGCCCGGGCGCAGGGGTTGCTCATCAGGGATCATCGTCGAGCCGGTGCCTGGCCGGTGCGCCGATGGTCCGGTCCCCGGCAGGCCCGGAGCGGGAACATGGATGCCGCTGACCGCGGCGGCGATTTCCGGGGCGAGTCCCCGCCGGTGGCCGTCGGACAGGCCGGCGACCTCGACCGGATCCATGGTGTCGGTGCCGGCCACCGCCGCCTGGGCCGCATCCCCGGATCCCCCGCGCAGACAGGTGATCACCGGCGGGTCGGGGCGGTCGTCGAGGGCGACGGTGAAGGCCACCGGCCCGCACACCACGACATCGCCATGGCGGACCGGGGCCGAGCGGACCCGGTCCCCGTTGACCAGGACGCCATTGGTGGAGCCCAGTTCCTGGACGGTGCATCCGGTGGCGGCGACAAAGAAACGGGCATGGGCCCGGCTCAGCCGTGGATCGGCGATGCGCAGGCCGGCCTTGTCACCCCGGCCAAGGATCGTCTCGCCGACGGGCAGGGTCCAGTCGCCATGAGTTCCGCGCAGGGTCACCGCCATGGGGGAAGCCTACCCCGCGGACGCCGCCAGGGCCAGGGCCCGCTCCGGTGCACAGGCGCAGCACACCGTCTTGCGTCGGTCGCCGTGCCCCTGGACCACCGTGCAGCGGCAGCCCAGGGCCGCACCGAGGATCTCCTCCAGGGCGGCGTTGGCGCGGCCGTCCTCGGGCGGGGCGCGCACGGCGACCTTCAGGCGGTCGCCGTGGACGCCGACCACCCCGTCCCGCCGCGCCCCCGGCTGGGCGAGGACGCGGAGCAGGCAGCCCGCCGGGTCCGGCCTCAGCCAGTCCGGCATCAGGCCTGGAGCTTGCGGGCGATCAGGTCCACCACCGCGTCCACCGCCACCCGCACCTGTTCGGTGGTGTCGCGGTCGCGCAGGGTCACGGTGCCGTCCTCAAGGGTCTGGCCGTCGACGGTGATCGCCCACGGGGTGCCGATCTCGTCGTGCTTCGCGTAGCGCTTGCCGATCGAGGCCTTTTCATCGACCTTGGCGAGGATGCCTCGGGCGCGGAACAGGGCGGCGATGGCGTCGGCCTTCTCCGGCATGCCGTCCTTCTTCACCAGGGGCAGCACCGCGACCTTGATCGGGGCCAGGCGCGGGTGGAGCTTGAGGACCGTGCGGACCTCCTTCTCCCCGGCGGCGGTGGTGCGCTCCTCCTCGTGGTAGGCGTCGAGCAGGTAGACCAGCACGCCGCGGGTGGCGCCAGCGGCGGGCTCGATCACGTACGGGGTGTACTGCCAGGGCTTCTTCCCGGTGGCCGGGTCGGCCTTCTCCTGGTCGGTGTAGCGCAGCTTCACGCCGCTGTTCTTCTCGTGCTGCTTGAGGTCGTAGTCGGTGCGGCTGGCGATGCCTTCGAGCTCGCCGTAGCCCCACGGGTACTCGAAGTCCACGTCGTAGCAGTCGTCCGCGTAGTGGGCGAGCTCGTCCTTCGCATGCTGGCGGAAGGCGAAGCGCTCCGGGTGGTTGGCGTAGCGCTTCCACCACTGCATGCGCTGATCCTTCCAGTACTGCATCCACTCCTTCTGGGTGCCGGGCTCGCAGAAGAACTCCATTTCCATCTGCTCGAACTCGCAGGAGCGGAAGATGAAGTGCTCGACGGTGATCTCGTTGCGGAACGACTTGCCCATCTGGGCGATGCCGAAGGGCGGCTTCTGGCCGCTCGATTCGAGCACGTTCTTGAACTGCACGAACATCGCCTGGGCGGTCTCGGGCCGCAGGTAGGCCATGGCGGGGGCGGTGAGCAGCTCGATGGCGGCGCGCAGGATGCGGCCCCGGTCGCCGCTCTCGATGGCGGTCTTGAGGGCGCCCTCGTCCGCGGCACGGCCGAAGCGCGACTTCACCGCCGCCGCCAGGTCCGGCTCCGCGGTCAGGCGGGCCAGTTCCGCCGCCACCTCGTTCATCGGGTCCACCGAGCCGAGGGCGGTGCGGAACATCAGGTTGAACTGGCGCTCGTCGCCCAGGAACGGCGAGCCGAAGGTGGGTTCGACGTAGCCGCGCCAGGGCCACACCTGGGCCGGGGCGGCGGCGCCCTTGGGGACGAATCCGAACTCGGTGGCGCTGACGGCCTTCAGCCCGCTCAGGATGTTGCCGTCGCGCTCCAGGGCCACGCCAAAGCGCTTCTCGATCTGCTCCGCCCAGTCCTTGGCCACGCCCTTGTCCGGGCAGGTGATCGGCAGCTCGGCGCCGACCGCGGGCCGGGGGGCCTTGTCGGCGCGGAAGCGCTCCTTGGAGACCAGGCAGTCGACCAGGGGGTCGGCGAAGCCGGCGGCGTGACCGGACGAGCGCCAGACCTGGGGGTGCATGATGATCGAGGCGTCGATGCCCACGACGTTGTCGCGGCTGTGGACCATGTCCCGCCACCACTCCGCCATGAGGTTGCGCTTCAGCTCGGCGCCCAGGGGGCCGTAGTCGTAGGCGCTCTTCAGGCCGCCGTAGATTTCGGACGACTGGAACACGAAGCCGCGCTGCTTGCACAGCGAGATCAGCTTCTTCATCACGTCGGCGGGGTAGTTGGCGCTGGACTGGTCGGACATGGTCGGTTCCCGGAAAGGACGCGGAGGCTAGGTCCGGACCCCCGGCGGGAAAGGGGAGGATCGCTCCCGGCTCCCGCCCATGCGCCGTCGGCGGTCAGCCGGCTCCGGCCAGGGACGACTCGTACATCTCCAGCAGCTCCAGATCGTTGTAGAACTGGTTCAGCCACGCTTCCAGGTGCGACACGGTCAAGGACCAGCGGTTGAGCACCGTCTCGTCGATGGGGCCCATGTAGACATCCCCGTCGGCGACAAAGCCCACCGAGCGGACCAGGGCCCGGGACAGGTGGACCACCGCGACCAGGTCGTTGAACGGCCCGCCGTCGTCGGCGGTGGCCGTCGGCTGGTCGTGGTAGCGCATGGTCATGGTCAGGGCCGGCGGCAGGTGCCAGGCCCGGGCCAGGATCAGGGACAGTTCGGAGGCGGTGGTGCCCAGCTCGGCGCGCAGCAGTTCCGCATAGGTGCCCTCGCCCAGGTCGCAGCGCTCCGCGGCCCGGCGGTGCTCCGTGGGAAAATGCAGGAGGGCGAGGCCGGTTCCGACATCGTGGAGCTGGGCG
>CAMCAC010000008.1 GCA_945872305.1 Candidatus Kuenenia stuttgartensis
CTCCGCGAAGCCGCCCCCTTGACGCCCCCCACCGCGCACCCAATGTCCCCGCCCGCAACGCATTCCCTGGTGGCGCAGCGGTAGCGCAGGTGACTGTTAATCACTTGGTCGTAGGTTCGAATCCTACCCGGGGAGCCAACTGAGCGCGCCAGTCGAAACGACTGGCGCGCTTCGTTTTATGGCGCGCGTTGATCCCCCTCAGGCGCGGACCAGGGCGTGGATCCGTTGGCGCGAGACGCCGGCGGCCCGGGCGATGGCGGCCAGGCTTTCGCCGGCGGCGGCCCGGGCCTGGATCTCGTGGCGCTCCAAGATGCAGCGGCCCTCCCGGGGCGGGCCCGGGCGCCATGGGCCGGGGGCCGCGTGGGCGATGGGGATCCGCCCGCCGCCCCGGGGCAGGATGACGATGCGCGCCGCCAGGGCGGAGCAGCAGCGGTGGAGCGGGGCCAGCCGACCGTCGCCGTCCGCGGCAAGGGCAGACTGCACGGTGCTGTGGGCGACCCCGGCGAGGAGGGCGAGGTCCTCGCCGTTCACCGCCGCCGCCCCGGCGAGGAGGCGCACCGCGTGGCGCAGGCCCGCCGCCGGTGCTTCCGGGGCGGCGGCATCGCAGCGGGACCGGGCGGCGGCGAGGTCATCGTCGAGACGGGCGTCCGCGGCCCGGGCGTAGGCCTGGGCGGTGGCCTCGGCGCCGGCGGGGGTGAGATCCGGGGACTGGCGGGCGAGTTGGGCCCGGCCCGCCGCCACCCGGCGGGTGCGCCAGCGCTCCCGCTCCCGGGACCGGCGGGCGGCGACGGGGCGCGGCATGGCGAGCACCGGGTGCCGGCCGGCGCCCTGGAGCTGCACATGGGCGCCCAGGGACGCCAGGAGGGTCAGCCAAGTGGACACCGGTCCATCGGTGCGGGCAAGCAGGGTCGCCACCGTCGCCGGCGGCACCCCGGCCCGCAGGGCCAGGTCCCCGGGGGACCAGCGCAGATCCTCCATCAGCCAGCGCAGGGCGACGGGGAGGTTGGGCGCGTCGGTCATCGGGATGGACCGTATGCACAACGCATCCGTTGACAATCCAACGGCGTCTCATAAACACTCGCCCATGCTTCGCGCAACCTCCTTTGTGGTCGGCCGGAACCACCCGGAACACACCGCCCTGCCCCGGGCTTTCGCCAGGATCTGACACGGTTCACCGCCGTGGTCGTCCTGCGAACCCCTGGGGAACCACCCCAGGGGTTCGTGCGTTTCCGGACCCGGCCGGAACGCCCGGCGGACCAGAGCCGTCCCGCTCATTGACGATGATTCCGGACTCATGAATCCCGTCTGCACCATCACCACCTCCGGCGCCGCCCCGATCCGCGGCGGCGCCGACCACAACCGGTCCAGCAACCCTCTCCCAGGAGGACGACCGGGCGGATCATCCTCCAACCCCACTTTCCCATGCACCGCTGCCTCGTTCTCGACACCACCGGCGACCCCCTGGCCGTGATCCCCCGCTGGATCGACGCCCTGGGCCTGGTCATCACCGGCAAGGTCACTGCCCTGGCCCTGTACGAGCGGGTGGTGCGGTCGCAGCACATGACCTTCCGCCTGCCGGCGGTGGCGATGGTGAAGACGTATGTCGGCGCCGCCCGCCGGCGGCCCCTGTTCGACGCCCCGGTCAAGGCGGTGGTCCTGGCCCGGGACGGCTTCGTCTGCCAGTACTGCGGCCGGCCCGTGAGCCTGGCCACCGGCACGAAGGACCATGTGCAGCCCCGCTCCCGGGGTGGCGCGGACCGCCTGGACAACGTGGTCGCCGCCTGCATCGGCTGCAACCGGCGCAAGGCGGACCGCACCCCGGCGGAGTGCGGCATGCACCCGGCCCGGCGGCCGCGCAGCCTGACCCAGGCGGAGCGCATCGGCTGCCTGATGTCCACCCTGCGGGCCGAGGAGCGCCGGGCGTGGAGCGAGGGCCTCGCGGCCCTCGGCATCCACCTCGCGCCGGCGGCCTGAGCCCGCCTCAGCCGCAATGGCGTTTAGCAACGGTCCATAGTCGAGGCTAACAGGAGGGCGGGAGATCACGGAGGGCCGCGGAGAGCCTTACGAAATGCTCCGCGGCCCTCCGTGATCTCCCGAACTCCTGTAGACCTCGAAATTCGAATAATTCCAAGCGTTTCAGAACATTGCTTAACGCCATTGGGGTTAGCCCCGGCCCCTGTCCGGGCTGGGAGGGCCGTCGCTCAAGCGGGCGGCCGGCCGTGCCGATACTCTCGCATGCGGATCGATGGATCATCCCTGGCCATGGCCGGGCACAGCCGGCGGGAGTCGATGGTCCAGCGGGAGGACCGCCTGATCCGTCCAGCGGGCATCGGCCAGGCGCCGCGGCCGCCCGGCGGTCGTCCTGCCGATCCCGGCCCCGACGCCGGGACCCGATTGATGGATCAGCTCGCCCGCTCGGCCCGGACCCAGGCGGCCCGGGCCCGGGAAACCGCCGCGCAGTCCCCGGCATCGCCGGCAGCCCCGTCGCCGACCGGCGCCCCGGAGGATGGCCTGGATGCGAAGTCGCGGCAGATCCTCACCATCCTGGAAAAGATGTTCGGGATGACCGGGATCCGTTCCGTGACGGTCGAGAAGGCCGCCACGGTGGAGGCCTCGGCGATCCAGTATTCCGGCAGCGACACCATGACGGCGGGCGCCGGCGGCGCCCTGTGGGAACGCACCGAGACCATGGTCCAGAGCGAGTACGCCGGCTTCGCCGCGAGCGGCACGGTCACCACCGCCGACGGCCGGACCCTGGCGTTCGACCTCGTCTACGAGCAGCAGCGCACGGTGACCGTGAGCCGCAGTTCCCGGGTCATGACGGGTGCCGCGGAGGATCCGTTGATGATCGCTTTCGGCGGCGGTGCGCCCCGGCTCGGTGGCGGGCGCATGGATATCGATCTCGACGGCGATGGCCGGCGGGATGCCCCGGCGGCCCCGGCCCCCGGCACCTGGATCCTGGCCAAGGATGCGGATGGCGACCGCCGGGTGGGCGACCGCGGCGACCTGTTCGGGCCGACCAGTGGCGACGGATTCGCGGAACTGGCGTCCCTGGACGAGGACGGCAACGGTTGGATCGACGAGGCGGACGCCGCCTGGTCGATGCTCGGCCTGTGGGATGGCGACGACGGCTGGCGGACCCTGCGCGAACTCGGGGTCGGCGCCCTGGCCACCGCCCGGGCCGCCCTGGCGTTCACCGCCGAAGCCGCCGGCCGGGACGCCGGCCAGGTCCGGGCCGGGGGACTGGCCCTGGCCGAGGACGGCCGGCCCCTGGCCATGCAGCAGATCGACCTCCGGATCTGAGGTCCGTGGCGACCGGCCTTGGCCCGGCGCACCCCAGGCCAGGGGACCGCACGATGACAGAAGCCTGCCCACCGTGACCTGCCGTCCTCCGCGTCCCTCCGCGTCGCTCCCGCCCTCCTGTCGGCCTCCGAGGGATGCCTCAGCCGCGCAGTTTCGCGGTGATCGCCGCAATCCGCGCGCCGTAGGCCTTGGCGGTGGCGGTGTCGCCCGGGCTGATGACGCCGCCCTTGTCGTTGGCCTGGCGGGCCATGACGCCGCCGTGGCTGCCAAGGAAGTTGATCGCGGTGTCCTGGGGCTGGCCGAGCATCCAGCCGGCGATGGCGTCCTGGCCGACCCAGATCTGGCCGTGCTGCATGGCCAGCGTCTGGAGGTATTGGAGGGTCACCTGCTTGTCGCCGCTCGGGGACCCGCTGGCGGTGAAGCCGCCGGCGACCTTGCCCGACCAGGTGCGCTGGAACCAGCGGCCGCCGGTGGCGTCGGCGAAGGCCTTGAACGGGGCGGCGGGGCCGCCCATGTAGGTGGCGGCGCCGAAGACGATGGCGTCCATGCCGTCGAGACGGGCGAGGAAGGCGTCGTCCTTGAAGCGGCCCTCGATGATCTGGGAGCCCTGGATGGGCATGAGGACCGCGCCGGGGCCGGCGCCCTCGGTGATGGCCTCGGCGACCCGCAGGGTCGTGCCGGTTCCGGAGAAGACGACGATGGCGATGCTGGGCATGGGGCGATTCCTTGGACCGTCCCGTAATGCAACGGGCGCCCGGCACAAGCCGGGCGCCCGCGAAGCGTCGTCAGGCGACGGGGATCACTCCAGGGTCGGGCCCTGGACCTGGACCGCGGTCTGGATCTCGAAGGTCTCGGCGGCGACCACCTCGCCCGGGTTGCCGGCCAGGTCCATGGCGGTCACCTTGATCTGGGCAGCCTTGGTGTCGGTCAGGGCCACATCATTCAGGCCGGAGACATCCTTGCCCAGGGTGAAGCGCGGCGCGGTGTCCGCGGGCAGGTCGCGGCCGAGCTCGACCCACGGCTTGGACTCGTCCAGGCGCATGAACACCGCCAGGGAGTTCGGCTTCAGGTTGGCATCCTTGACAAGTACCGGGACCTGGAGGCGGTCGCCGGGCTTGAAGGCTCGGCGGGCGACCTGCTGGACCGCGGTGGCCTCGTTGATGCCGATGGTCGAGTTCAGGGTGATCTGTGGCGCGGTGGTGTCGACGATGATGGTGAACTGGTCGTCGGCCTTGCCCTTGGGGGTGGCGGTCATGTTGCCGGCGCCATCGGTGCCGACGATGGCGAAGCGGTAGCGGCCGTCCGCGGGGGCCTTCCAGGCCACGGTCTTGAACGGGGCAAGGATGGCGGGGCCTTCGGTCCAGCTGGTGCCGTCGTCCAGGCTCAGGTAGAGCTGGGCCGAGGTCAGGCCGGCGGGGCCGCGGTCTTCGACCACGGTGTCGATGGCGAGTTGCTGGCTGGCGCTGATCGCCGGTCCGGTGACCCGGCCGCTCGGCTTGATCGAATCGATGACGATGCCGGTGGCGGTGGCCTGGCCGACATTCGCGGCCTTGTCCATGGCGAGCACCTGGAGGTGGCCGCCTTCGGTCATGTCGCGGGGGGTGGTCCAGTCGAAGGAGCCGCTGTTGGCCACGTTCTCGGCCACGGTCTCCCAGGTGGCGCCGTCGCGGCTCCAGCGGATCGACACCGGCGCGGCGCGCAGGTAGGGATCGGTGGCATCCCAGCGCACGGTGTACTTGTCGCCGCCGCGCAGCTTGGCCTTGGTGCCGGGGAAGGCGACGGTGACCGCGGGGGCGGTGCGGTCGATGATGAACTCGGTCACCGCGGCGATGTCGCCGGCGGGGGCCGCGCTGATCAGCATGCTGGTTTCCTCGATCTGCACGTGGGCCTGCCAGTGGCCCTCGGGCACCGGCCAGGTGATCTTGGTCTGGCGGTCGAAGCTGATGCCGTGCTTCTGCCACTGGCCCCAGGTCTTGCCGTCGAAGCTGCGGTACCACAGGTAGCGCTGCTTGACCTTGTCGTCCTCGCGCTCCTTGAGGGTGACCTCGCGGCGCGGGAAGATCTTCACCTTCTTGGTGCCGAAATCGACGTCCTCGGTGGGGACGGGCTTGGGCTGGTTCGCCGGATCGGCGGCGAAGGCGGTGGCGGCGAGGAGGGCGAGGACGGGGGCGCGGAGCATGGAGGCCTCTCAGCGGAGGTGGGAGATGGCGGTGCGGAAGAAGCGGACGCCGTCGCCCTCGGGGCGGCGGGGTTCGCGGGTCCAGCGGGGATGGTTCTCCCAGCGCAGGAACCGCTCGGGATGGGGCATCAGGCCGAACACCCGGCCGGTGGGATCGCAGATGCCGGCGATGTCCCGGGCGCTGCCGTTGTGGCAGGTGCCGGAACTGTAGCGCAGGGCGATCTGACCCGCGGACTCCAGGCGGTCGAGGACCGCGTCCGGGGCCATGAAACGCCCTTCGGCGTGGGCGACCGGGAGTTCGATCTCCTGGTCGTCGGCGATCCACTTGCAGGTCCGGGCGTCGCCGCGGGCCGTGATCCACAGGTCCTGGTACAGACCCGAGGTGTTGTCGGTCAGGGTCGCCTCGGCGGCGGCGGTGCCGCCCAGGTTGGGCAGCAGGCCGGACTTCACCAGGACCTGGAAGCCGTTGCAGATGCCGATGGCGAAGCCGCCGCGCTGGACGAAGGCGAGCAGCTCATCGCGCAGCACCGACATCAGCTCGTTGGCGAAGACCTTGCCGCTGGCGATGTCGTCGCCGTAGCTGAAGCCGCCGGGGATGGCCAGCACCTGGTGCTCGCGCAGGAGGGCCGGGGATTCGCGCAGCCGATTGACGTGCACGGTGGTGGTCTCGGCGCCGACCAGTTCGAACGCGTAAGCGGTCTCCCGGTCGCAGTTGGTGCCGGCGGCGCGGATGACGAGGACCCTGGGCTTCATGGATCGAAGGATCTCATGCTGCGGGGCCGGGAATCAAGGGGGCGGACCCCGGATCAGCGGGGCGGCAGGAGCGGATCCACCCCGCCGCGCCCGACCATGCGGTCGATGCGGGTCTGGAAGGTCAGGCTGATGCGCGCCTTGCGCGGGTGGTTGGTGCGCACCACGACCTCTTCCCGGTACTCGCCCTCGGGCATGTCGCCGCGGGTCGCGGGGCCGCCGGTGATCAGCCACGAGCCGTCGTCCTGGCGGCGGGGGGTGAAGGCCCACAAGGCGCCGGCGTAGTCGATGCCCTCGACCACCAGGCCGCCCGCCGGGGCGCCCTCGGCGGGGCTGTCCAGGCGGATGCGCTTGCGCAGACGGCGCGGTTCGTCGGGCCGGGCTTCGGTGACGAAGCGGTAGATGTCCCGCCACGCGTCCGGTGGCCGCTGTGCCGGATCCCCGTCGTTGGGGATGCTGTCCACGGTCACGAAGGGCCGGATGGTCCAGGGTACCGGCAGGTCGATGGCCTCCAGTTCCGGATCGCTGAGGAAGAGGGTGAGTCCGACGTGGAAGGGTCCGCTGCGGTTGCGGTTGTCCACCTCGATGCGGATCGCCCCGGTGGCGCCGGGCAGGATGAACCGGTCGGGCATCGACAGGTGGGTACAGGTGCAGGTGCTGTCCAGGGTGGCGACCTTGATCGCCCGGTCGTAGGGGTTCACCACCGCGATCGTGGCGCTGAACGGCACATCCTCGTCGAAGATGGGCTCCGCCGCAGCCAGGGGCAGGGCGGCGAGGACGGGGATCAACCAGCGCATGGGGGGTCAACGGGGGCCGAGGTCCGGGGTTCGCCGGCGTGGGCCCTGGCCCAGCCTGCCCGACGCGCCGCCCGGCGGGCATTCAGGCGCACGACGGCCCAATGGATCGCGGCGTAGCCCAGGGCGGCGCCGGCCCCGCCCACGATCACGGCGCCGATCAGGGTGGGGAGGAAGATCCCGCCCAGGTCCGTGAAGCCGTGCGACAGGGCCTCGCGCCAGGGCAGGTCGAGGAAGTTGGTGAACAGGGAGGTGACGTCGTCGAAGGACATCCGCTCATCACCGGTGACCAGGAGACCGACCCGGTAGCAGCCGTACCAGATCGGCAGGGTCGTGAACGGGTTCGACAGCCAGGACCAGGGCAGGGATGCGATCACGCTGCCGCGCAGGATCTTGGCCAGGATCATGCCGATGAAGGTCTGGCCAAGGGTCGGCAGGACCGAGCTGAAGATCCCTGCCGCGGCGCCCATGGCGATGCGGTAGGGGGTGTCTTCGAGGAGGACGACGCCCCGGACCGCCTTCCAGCTCACATGCCAGAGGCGACGGACGCGGCCTTTGCGGGTTACCGGGGCGCCGTGGCGCATGCCCGGGTCATCGCGGCGGACACCGCGGCGGCAAGGGCGCCCGCGGCCGCATCGCACGCCCCGTGCGGCACTTCGCCGAGCACCGGCAGGCCGGTGGCGGTGGTCAGTTCCTCGGCGGCCCGGGCCACCGCCACGCTGCCGTCCTCGGGGCGGACATGGCTGATCACCAGGCCGAGGATGGGTATCGCCCGGCGTTGGAGGGCCTCCACCGCGCAGGAGGTCACGCTGATCGTGCCCAGGTCCGGGGTGGTCACGAGCAGCACCGGCAGGTCGAGGGCGGCGACCCAGTCGGCGTTGGTGCCCCGATCCCGGCTCAGGGGGGTCAAGACCCCACCGGCACCCTCGGCGACCAGCCAGGTTCCGGCGGGCGCCACCGGCAGGTCGCGGACGAGATCCGCCAGGCTGAAACGGTCCCCGGCCAGTTCCGCCGCCAGGTGCGGGCTGCACGCCTCGGGGAACTGGCGCGGGCAGATGGTCGCCGGGTCCTGGCCGTCGCCGGCGAGGATGAGGAGGTCCCGGCCGTCGCCGGCGGTCCCGTCCTGCCAGTCGCCGCAGGACACCGGCTTGTGCAGCCAGACCCGTTCGCCGGCTTCGCGCAGACCGCGCACCACCATGCCGCTCACATAGGATTTCCCGCAGTGGGTGTTGGGGGCGAGCACCGCCAGCCGGCGGTAGGACGGCGGCGGCCGGCGTCCCGCGAGCAGCGGGCTGGTGCGTGGATCCCCGGGGCTCGCCTTGGCCCGACGGGTCGGCGAGAGGGCGAGGCAGGGCCCCTTGCCGCCGCAGGCGGTGCGCCGGCGCTCGCAGTGCCGCTTGGCGGTGGCGGTCACGGGAAGGTCACCAGGGACGGCTCGTAGTCCGCCGGCGCCGTCAGGCCCATCAGGGCGCAGGCGGTGGCGGCGATGTTGGCCAGGCCGGGCTTGGCGATGTCCGTGCGGAGTGCGTATTCGCCCTGGAAGCCGGGGTCGTAGATGATGAACGGCACCGGGTTCAGGGTGTGGCTGGTCTTGGCCTTGGGCTTGCCGTTCTCCATCTTCACCCCGCCCTTCTTGTCCATCTCGTACATCTCGTCGGCATTGCCGTGGTCGGCGGTGATCAGGGCGATGCCGCCCAGCTTGGCGATCACCGGCAGCAGCCGGCCGAGCTGGAGGTCCACCACCTCGACGCCGATCCGGGCGGCTTCGAACACGCCGGTGTGGCCGACCATGTCGCCGTTGGGGTAGTTGATGCGCACGAAGCCGTAGCCCTTGCCGGCGGCGGCGGCGGATTCCAGTTCCGCGATCACCGCGTCGGTGACCTCGGCCGCCTTCATCCACGGGCGCTCGTCGAACGAGACGCGGTCCGAGGGCACTTCGATGTAGGTCTCGGTGGGCTTGTCGAGGTAGCCGCTGCGGTTGCCGTTCCAGAAATAGGTCACGTGGCCGAACTTCTGCGTCTCGGAGCAGGCGAGCTGGCGGACCTTGCTGGCGGCCAGGAATTCGCCGAGCACCCGGTCGATGGCCGGGGGCGGGATCAGGATGCGCGGCGGCAGGTTGCTGTCGCCGTCGTAGGTCATCATGCCGGCGAAGGTGACCGCCGGGGTGCGGACGCGGTCGAAGGGGACCTGGCCGACGAAGGCCTTGCTGATCTCCACCGCGCGGTCGCCGCGGAAGTTGAAGAACACCACCGCGTCGCCATCGACCACCGGGGCGAAGGGCTTGCCGTCCCGGGCGACGACGAACCCGGGCAGATCCTGGTCGATGACCCCGGGCTTCTCGGCGCGGAAGGCCTTCACCGCGGCGCTGGCGCTGGGGAACTGGCGGCCCTCGGCCAGGACATGGATCTTCCAGCCGCGTTCGACCATCGACCAGTCCGCATCGTAGCGGTCCATGGTGATCTGCATGCGGCCGCCGCCGCTGGCGATGCCGTAGTTGGGGTCGATGGTCGGCAGCCAGGCCTCAAAGGGCTCGGTGTAGTCCAGGGCCGAGGTCTCGCCGACATCGCGACCGTCGATCAGGGCGTGGATGGCGACCTTGGTCACCCCGCGCGCCTTGGCGTCGACGATCAGTGCCTTGAGGTGGTCGATGTGGCTGTGGACGTTGCCGTCTGAGAACAGGCCCATCAGGTGCAGGGTCGCGCCGGGCTTGAGGGCGGCGGCGATGATCTCGTTCCAGCCCTGGCCCTTGACCAGGGAGCCGTCGGCGATCGCGTTGGCGACCAGCTTGGCGCCCTGGTCGAACACCCGGCCGGAGCCGAGGGCGTTGTGGCCGACCTCGGAGTTGCCCATGTCGGCGTCGGAAGGCATGCCCACCGCGGTGCCATGGGCCCGGACCTTGGTCCACGGGCAGGTGGCCATCAGCTTGTCGAGGATCGGCTTGCGCGCCGCCTGCACGGCGTTGCCGGCGTAGTCGGGCCCAAGCCCGACACCGTCCATGACGATGACGACGACGGGACCGCGGCGCTTGCCGTGGAAGGCGGTGGGGGTCAGGGCGGGGACGGGCATGGCTGCATCGTCATGCCCGTCCCAGGGGGCAAGCCATGGTCGTGATTCCCCGACCGACCTATGCGCGGGGCGGGGGCGGCGGCCCATGGCCGCTGCATGCACATGTGCAAATCGGACGGAATTATCCTGAAGGCAGCCTCAGCCCTTGCCGAGATCCTCGATGATCTTGATCAACGGAAGGAAGAGGGCGATGACGATGAAACCCACCGCGCCGCCCATGAAGACGATCAGCAGCGGCTCCATCAGGGCCATCATCGCGGCCACCGCGGCATCGACCTCTTCATCGTAGTTGTCGGCGATCTTCACCAGCATCTTGTCCAGTTCACCGGTCTCCTCGCCGACCTTGATCATGTTGACGACGATGTCGTCGAACACGCCGGAGCGGCGCAGGGGCTCGTTGATCGATTCACCTTCCTTGACCGAGTCGCGCACATCCTGGATGGCATTGCGCACGACGATGTTGGGGGTGGCGCTCTTGGTGATGTCGAGGGCGTCGAGGAAGCCGACGCCGGAGGTGACCAGGGTGCCGAGGGTGCGGGTGAACCGGGCCACCGAAGCCTTCTTCATGACGCCGCCGAGCACTGGAACCCGGAGCAGCATGCGGTCGACGATCGCACCGCCGGCTTCGGTCCGGCGGAAGATCGAGGATCCGACGATGAAGGTCACGATGCCGATGAGGAGGATGCCGCCGCCGGTCCAGCTGCCGATGAACGCCGAGACATCGATCAGGATCTGGGTCATGCCCGGCATCGAGACGTTCAATTCCTTGAAGATCGTCTCGAACTTCGGGACGATGAAGATCATGATGAAGGTCAGGATCAGCACCGCGATGGTCATGACCGCGATGGGGTAGATCAGGGCGCCGATGACCTTCTTCTTCAGCTTCTGCGCCTTTTCACGGAATTCGGCGAGGCGGCGCAGGATGACATCCAGGGCGCCGGCGGCCTCGCCGGCGCGCACCAGGTTGGTGTACAGCCGGTCCCAGATCCGGGGATGGCGGGCCATCGCCTCGGACAGCATGGTGCCGGACTGCACCTCTTCGGTGACCTGCTTGAGGGTGCTCTTGAACGCGCCCGGCCGCTGCATGTCGGCGAGGATCTGCAGGGACTGCACGATCGGCAGGCCGGCGTCCTGGAGCGTGGAGAGCTGGCGGGTGAACAGGGTCACCTGGGCCGGCTTGATGCCGCCGCCAAGGCCGGGGATGCGGAAGCCGCCACCCTGGGCCTGGCCGCCGGCCGCCGGGGATTTGCCCGACTTCTTGGCCTTGCCCTCCTTCACTTCGATCGGCAGATAGCCGAGCTTCTTGATGGCGGCGATGGCCTCCATCTGGTTGCCGGCCTCCACCGTGTCGGTGACTTCCTTGCCGGCCCGACGATCGAAGGCTTTGTAGGAGAATGAGGGCATACCGCCCAGTCTGGCGCCGGTACCGCCGGGGGGCAAGGGTGGGCCGTGGCGGCGCCGGGCGGGGGAGTCAACCAGTCGTCAGCCGGAACCGGACCAGCCCGTCAATCCTCGATCGCCAGGGTCTCCTTGACGATCTCCTCGATGGTCGTCAGGCCGGCGTAGATCTTGAGCACGCCCGCTTCGCGCAGGGTGCGCATGCCCGCCTTCTGGGCGGCGATGCGGATCTGGGCGGCGCTCGCCTTGCCGAGCATGAGCTCGCGGACGTGATCGTTCACGTCCATCATCTCGAACACCGCGGTCCGGCCCTTGTAGCCGGTGCCTTTGCAGTGGTCGCAGCCCTTGCCGTAATAGAACCGCTGGTTGGCGACGTCACGCTGGCGGATGCCGAGCTGCATCAGCTCCTCTTCGCTCGGCTCGTAGGGGGTCTTGCAGCGCAGGCAGATGGTGCGGACCAGGCGCTGGGCGCAGACCGTCTCCAGGGTGGCGGAGAGCAGGAACGGCTCCACGCCCATGTCGATGAGGCGGGTGACCGCGGTCGGGGCGTCGTTGGTGTGCAGGGTGGTGAAGACGAGGTGGCCGGTCAGGGACGCCTGGATGGCGATCTGGGCGGTCTCCTTGTCACGGATCTCGCCGACCAGGATCACATCCGGGTCCTGGCGGAGGATTTCGCGCAGGCACTGGGCGAAGGTCTTGCCGATCTCGTCATCGACCGGGACCTGGACCAGGCCGGCGATCTCGTATTCGACCGGGTCCTCGGTGGTGATGATCTTCTGGCCGGGATCGTTCACCGCCGACAGGGCCGCGTACAGCGTGGTGGTCTTGCCGGAACCGGTGGGGCCGGTGACGATGACGATCCCGTGCGGCCGCTCGATGACTTCCTTGAAATAGCCGAGCAGGTCGTCGGGCATGCCGATCTTCTCGATGTCCAGGTTCACCACCTGGCGGTCGAGGATGCGGATCACCACGCTCTCGCCGAACATGGTCGGCAGGGTCGAGACGCGCAGGTCGACCTCGCGGTCGCCGATGCGCACCGGGATCTTGCCGTCCTGGGGCAGGCGGCGCTCGGCGATGTCGAGGTGCGACATGACCTTGATGCGCGCGACCAGGGCCTGGGCCAGGGTCTTGGGCACCGGCAGCATCTCGTAGAGCACGCCGTCGATGCGGTTGCGCACCCGGAATTCCTGTTCGAACGGTTCGAAATGGATGTCCGAGGCCTGGGCCTTCACGGCGGTGAGCAGGACGAGGTTGAGCAGCTTGCGAACCGGCGCCGACTCGGCCATCTGGCCGATGTCGCCGCTCGATTCCAGGTTGGCCAGGATGCCCGGGTCGATGATGAAGGAGTCGCCGCCGGCGTCGGCGTCGATGTGGTCCTCGACCGAATTCATCATCTGGTCGACCAGGGCCTTGGACTCGTTGGTCGAGCCCTTGCCGTAGTAGTGGTCGATGGCGTCGGCGAGCTGTTCTTCGACGGTCAATTCGGCCTTGATCTGCTCGATGCCGAGGGCGAACTTGAGGTCGTCGAGGGCGGCGAGGTTGTCGGCGTCGCTGGTGGCGACGATCAGGGCCTTGCCCTCCATGCGCACCGGCACGATGCGGTAGCTGGTGGCATAGCTCGCCGGGACCTTGTCGATCAGGGTCTGGGGCACGACCAGGCCCTTGAGCTGGGCGGTGCCCATGCCGAGCAGCTCGCCCGCCGCCGCCAGCACCGCCTCCTCGCGCACGCCGCCGTCCAGGCAGGCGCGGATGATGTCCTTGCCGCCCTTGCGGTGGTCGTTGTACACCGCCTGGGCCTTGGCCTGGGCGGCGGCCTTGTCGCCTTCGAACTCCTCCCACTTGTAGAGGAGCTTGACCAGGGCCTGGGCGTCGAGGTTGCCGGCTTTGAACATGGGGTCCGCGGAACGGGAGGGTGGGATGGAGAGGCGTCAGCCGCCGCCGAACTCGATCGGCGGGCCGCCTTCCTGCACCTTGCGTTGCAGGTAGCCGGGGTCCTTGGAATAGGTCATCATCGCGTCGAACTCGATGAGGTCCTTCTTGTACAGCGAGTACAGGGAGTCGTCGAGGAGGATCATGCCGTCCTTGGCGCTCGTCTGGATCGTGCTGTCGATGCGGTAGCTCTTGTTCTCGCGGATCAGGTTCGAGATCGCCGGGTTCATGATCATGATCTCGAACGCGGCGCAGCGGCCCTTGCCGCCCTTCTTGGGCACCAGGGCCTGGGAGACGACCGACACCAGGTTGCCGGCGAGCTGGGTGCGGACCATCTCCTGCTGGTTGGTCGGGAACTGGTCGATGATGCGGTCCACGGTGCGGCCGGCGCCGGTGGTGTGCAGGGTGCCGAAGACGAGGTGACCGGTCTCGGCGGCGGTGATCGCCGCCGCGGTGGTCTCCGGATCGCGCATTTCACCGACCAGCAGCACGTCGGGGTCCTCGCGCAGGGCGCGGCGGATGCCGTCGGCGAACGACGGGCAGTCGACATGGATCTCGCGCTGGTTCACCAACCCCTTCTTGTGGTTGTGGTAGAACTCGACCGGGTCTTCGAGGGTGATGATGTGGCCGGCTTCCTCGGTGTTGATGAAGTCGATCATCGTCGCGAGGGTGGTCGACTTGCCCGAGCCGGTGGGCCCGGTGACCAGGATCAGGCCGCGCGGCCGGGTGCACAGGTCCTTGAGGTGCTGGGGCAGGCCGATCTGCTCGAAGGTCAGGATCTTCGAGGGGATCAGGCGCAGCACCATGGCCAGCTTCCCCTTCTGCTTGAAGACGTTGACGCGGAAGCGGGCCTTGTCGAAGTAGCCGATGGCGAAATCGGTGGACCCCGCCTCGGCGATCTCGGTCTGGCCGCGCTCGCTGGTGATCTGCTTCATCAGCGCCGTGGTATCCTCGGGGGCGAGGACCGGGCCGTTGATGGCCTTGACGGAGCCGCTGATGCGGAAGCAGGGGGGCTTGCCGACGGTGATGTGGATGTCCGAGGCGTTCTGCGTGAGGCAGAACTCCAGGAGCTGGTTCATGTCGTAGGCCATGGCCCAGTCTACCTTGGGAACCGCCGGCACGCCGGAACCGGGGGGCCGCCGGGCCCCCGCCGGGGGTGTCTCACACCGCCGGCGGGACCAGGGCGGCGGCGATGCGGGCGGCGACCGCCTCGGGATCGAGGCGGCTCCCCGCCGGGGCGGCGAGCAGGCAGCTGAAGCCCGACCCGCGGGCGGCTTCCCCGGCGCACCAGCCGGCGTCCGGGTCCTCGGCGGAGAGACGGGCGGCCAGCGGTGCGAGGTCCGGGGCGGTCCAGGCGGGCCGGCGGACGGTCCGGGCCCAGGCGTGGCGGGGGGCGTCGAGCCACAGCCGCGGACCCCCGGGACCATCCACGACCAGGAGCTGGGGCAGGTCCGGGCTCAGGGCGGAGAGCGCGTGGGTGCCGATGCCCGGCGGGATGGCGCCGGCGGCGAAGGGGTCCGCTCCCCGTCCGGTCCCGGTCCAGCGCACGGTGAGCAGTGGACCGCAGCGCCACCAGTGGACCTCCCGGCGGGCGTGCAGCCGTTCCAGGGCGTCCTCGACCGCCCGTACCGAGGCGTCGAGATCCGCGTCCCCGCCCGCCGCCCGCCGGCACAGTCCGTCGAGGTCCGCCGCGATCCGCTGGGCCGCGGCGGTGCGTGCCGGGTCATCCCCACAGCCGCCCAGGGCGCGGTTCACGAGCAGGGACAGGCGGAGTGGCGCGGCGCCGGTGTACACGGCGAAATCGCTGCATTCCGCCGCGGCCCGGAGGAGCGGGGCATGCTGGCGGGCGGTGTCGGGGTCGGCACAGCCGGCCAGGGCCAGGCAGCCGTCCACATCCGCGTGGTCGTCGATGGCCAGATCCCAAGGCGTGAGCCAGCGCCGGGGGTCCAGGGCGGCTCGCAGGACCATGCCGGTGGCGGTGTCGTCGAGGAGGTCCGCCGGCGGCAAGGGGGCGTGGGGCCAGTGGCTCCACAGGGCGGCGCAGCCGGTCGGGAGTCCTCCGTCGACGCCGAGAGCCGCGCACCCGGCCGGAGCCTGGGCGGCGACGCGGATCCCGCCGACGCCGCCGGCCATCACTTGCCGAGACGGGACCTGGCCTCGCCGGCGACCGCGTCGTCACCGTCGGTGAGGCTGCTCCACAGGCGCACGGCCTTGCCTCGGTCGCCGGTGGCGGCCAGGGCATCGCCCAGGACCAGGGCGGCTTCCCGGGCCCGGGGGCTGCCCTTGGGGACCCGGGCGACCGTGCGCAGGGCCTCGGCCGCGGCGCCGGAGCGCAGGAGGCCCATGGCGCCGTCGATGCGCGCGTCGTCGACCTGGAGATGGAGGGGGAGCGCGCGGCTGCGGGCGGCGAGGCCATCCCAATCGCCGAGCTGACGGCGCAGGGCGAATTCTTCGCGCACCGCCAGGGGGGCGACCTCGCTGGCCTCCAGGCGCAGGTACCGGCCGACGGCGCCGGCGGCGTCCCCGGCGGAGGCGGCCCGTCGGGCCTCGGCGAGGAGGGCCAGGGCGGCCTCGCCGGTCAGGAACCGGTCGCCGGCATCCGAGGTGGAGGGGAGCGCCGGCGCCGGGGCGTCGCCCTGGGCGGCCTTGCCAGCAGTCTCATCGGACCGGCCGTAGGCGGCGCGGGCGAAGCGGTCCTCGACATTGTGGTCGCGGCCCACGGTCTCGATCGGGGCCGCGGCCGGTTCGTCGCCCGCGGGCCGGGCGGGGGCCGCGGTGTCGCCCTTGGCCGGGCTGGTGGCCACGGCGACCACCGGAGCGGCGGCGGCGGCGGCAGTGGTTTCCTGGCCGGGCACCACCGGCGCGGGCAGGCTGGCCACGGCCTTCTGGAGGAGGGCCACCGGATCGCGCACGACTTCGGCTTCCACCGGGGTGGCGGGGGTCACGGCGACCAGGCCGGCCCGGTCCCGGGCGGTGAGGCGGACCAGGGCCTGGCCCGGGGCCGCAGCGGCGGCGACGGTCGTCTCGCCGCTCGCGGGCAGGGCGCGGACCACCGCAAAGCTGCGTCCGCCGTCGGTGCTGAGTTCGAGGGTCACCGGCTCGCCGGACAGATGCGCATCCGTGGCGGTCCAGCGCAGGGCGATCGCCCCGCCCTGCCAGCGGGCGTCCTGGATGGCCACCGTCGGCGGGGTGGTGTCGACGATCACCTGGAGGGCATGGGCCGGGAGCTGGCCCGGAACCGGCTCCGGCTGGTCGGTGCCGGCTCCGGGGTTGAAGCGGAGAGGCGTGACGAAGGCGTAGGCGCCATCGCCGGGCGCGGTCCAGCGGAACACCGGCGCCGGCCCGGTGGCGGTGACCGCGACCTCGGCGGCCCGGGTCCAGGTGGCACCCTGGTCGGCGCTCACGAACAGGCTCGCCGCGCTCACCACCGCCGGATCCGCCTGGGGGATGATCGGCGGCAAGGCCGGATCGGCGACGATCTGCGGCTCCGCCGCGGCGACGGCCCCGATCAGGGCGAGGAGGGCGGGCACGGGCAGGAACGACGGGCGCATCAGCGCAGGCTAGGCCCCTCCGCAGCCGGGGCCAGCGCCGCCCGCGGCTCAGCCCCCCAGGGCGCGGTCGATCAGCGCGTCGAGCGGCGCCCACTCCTCTGCCGACCAGAAGGTCACCGGCGATAGCACGGCGACCGGGAGCAGGGGTGCCAGCTTCACCCCGTCCTTGCTGGTGGTCACCACCGCGGTGCCCAGGACGGCGGCCCGGGCGGCGATGCGGGCCGCATCGGCGGCGGTGTAATGGTGATGGTCGGGGAAGGTCCAGTGCTCCACCGGGGCGGTCCCCGCCGCCCGGGCGGCCCGGGTGAAACCATCGGGATTGCCGATGCCGGACACCAGCAGCACCGGTCCCGTGGGTGCCGCCCCCGAGAGCCAGCGCCACTCGGCGATCCGCTCCCGGGCGATCGGCAGGCCGAACGGGGCCAAGCGGGCGCGGATCGCCGCCTCGGCCCCGGGATCCGCGAGGTCGGCCCGGGTCAGGATCACCGCGTGGGCCCGGGCAAGGGCCGCCATGGCCTCGCGCCGGTAGCCGAGGGGCAGCATCCAGCCGTCGCCGGCGGGGGCGCCCCACGGGCGGGTGCAGTCCACCACCACCACATCCACGTCCCGGTGCAGGCGGCGGTGCTGGAATCCATCGTCGAGGATGAGCACATCGGCGCCGGCGGCCACCGCCCGGGCGGCGCCGCGCACCCGGTCGGGATCGCAGACCGTGGCCAGATCGCCGGACAGGGCCGCCTCTTCGTTGCGGCCATCCGCCCCGGCCCGGTAGCCGCGGCTGACGATCATCGGCCTCCGGCCCCGGTGCCGCAGGCGTGCAGCGACGGCGATGGCGGTCGGCGTCTTGCCGGCACCCCCGGCCACCAGGTTGCCCACCGAGATCACCGGCACGGCGGCCCGCCGCGGGGTCAGGACCCGGTCCCATGCCCAGCGGCGGAGCTGGCTGCCGGCGGCGAACGCCGCCCAGGCCGGGAGCAGCGGCCAGCGCCACGGAGATAGGGGCAGGTCCTCGCGCCAGCGCCCCGCCTGGGGCACGGTCCGCACCGCGCCCGACATGTCAGAGATCCACGGTCTCGAGGGCCGCCTCGCCCAGGGCCAGATGCATGCGGTTGCGGGTGGGCTCCAGGATGGCCACCACGGTCCGTTCCCGGTCCCAGCCGGGAACGGGTTGTGCGCCAGGGCCGACCCCGAACCAGCCGCAGCATTCGTCCAGACCCAGGGCGATGGCGTGGATGGCGTGGCCGGCCAGCCGCATCAGATCCGCCCGGCTGCGATCCTGGGCGTGGGCATGGTCCGCCAGCCGCTCCGAAAGCGCATGCGCCGTGTGCACCCGTGGGGCGTCGGGCCGGTGGTCATCGAGCCGGACGGCAGTGGTGCCGCTCAGCTCGATGGAGGTCCGCACCCCGTCCCGGGTGAGCAGGTGCATGGCACCCCCCCCCAGGCGGGGACCGCCCTGGAGCCGGATCAGCGCATCGCCGGGCCCCGGGGCGAGCAGCGCAGCGTGGACCAGATGCGGCAGGGGCAGTCCGGCTTCCGCATCGCCCACCGGGAACGGATTGCAGGCGACCGCCAGACCGGCCTCGGACAAGCCGACCAGCGGATGGACCCCGGCGATGCCAAGCGACAGGGACGCGGGACCATGGGCCGGGATGCGGCGGACGACCACCAGGGACGGCAGCAGATGGGCCGAGACCTGCCACGCCATGATCAGGCCGGGCCCCTCCAGACGCAGGTGCCGGTGCCCCAGGAGTGCACAGGCGGTCGCATCGCAGGCACTCGCACCGAGGAACGAGGCCAGGCCATCCCCGGCGTGCAGGGCCAGGAGGTCGAGGGGATCGACCTGGCCCGCCGCAGCGAGGGCTTCCAGCTCCATGTTCAAGGACGGCTGGTGGGCGCGCACCGCCTCAAGCACGGGCTGGATCCGCAGGCGCAGGGCCGCCGGATCCAGCCGGCCCGAGGTGAGCAGCGGAGCCGCACGTTCGATGGCGGCCTGGGTCGCCACCTGGAGGCGCGGGCGCAGCCGCTCCCCGAGATTGGAGCCCAGGGTCCGGGGGGTGCCCATGACCGACAGCACCGGAACGCCGCCAGCCTGGTCCGGTAGGGGTCCTCGGGTGGGCATGGGCGCCGGTTGTCCGTCTCTGGGCCCGCTGTCCATGCCGTCCCCGGGCCGTGCGGTGGGCGGCACGGAGAAGGGCCCGGGGAAAGCCCTTGCCTTTGCGCCTCGGGCGGGACCCTGCCGCCCCGCGCAAGGACACCCCGATGCCCAAGCCTCCCAGCAAGGCCGCCCGCCCCGCCAAACCGGCCGCCGTCAAACCGGCGACTGCCAAGGCGAAGCCCGCCCCCGCCGCCAAGACGACGCCGGCGGCGAAGCCGAAGGCTGTCGCGGCCAAGGCCAAACCCCTGGCCGACAAGCCCAGGCCCGCCGTCGAGAAGGCCAAGGCCCCGGTGGCCAAGGCAAAGGCGGTGGCGGAAAAGGTGAAGCCCGCCGCCGTCAAGCCGGCAGCCGCCCCGGCCAAGGCCAAGGTCGTTGCCGACAAGCCCAAGATCGTGGTGGAGGCCAAGCCCGCCGGGAAACCCGCCCCCGCCAAGGTGGCGCCGGTCCCCGCGTCGGCCCCGGCCAAGTCCGCCCGTCCGGTCCCGCCGGCCCCGGCCCCCCGACAGACCGCGCGCGCCGCCGCGAAGTCCGCTTCCCGCACCCGTGACGAGGCTCCCATGGCGCCACCTGCCGCCTGCCCCTTCACCCCCGCCGAGATCAAGGAGTGGCGCGAGATCCTGATCAAGGCCCGGGCCCAGTACTCGGACGACATCCAGGGTCTGCAGCACGACGCCATGGACTCGGAGGGTGGCCACACCACGCCGATCCACAGCGCCGAGCGTGGTTCGGATGCGGATGCCCAGGATGTGGCCCTGAACATCGCCGGCGACGAGAAGCTCACCCTGTGGCTCATCGATCGCGCCCTGCGCAAGATCGATGAGGGCAAGCCGATCCCGTTCGGGCTGTGTGAGCACACCCGCCAGGCGATCAGCCGCAACCGGCTCCAGCTCATGCCGTGGACCCCCCTCTCCATCGAGGGGGCCCAGTACTGCGAGGATGCCGGGATGGCCCCGGACGACGTCCTCATCGACGACTGATCGCGGCGGGTCGCGATCGTGGATCTTCAGGCCGCGGTCCTGCTGCTCATCATCCTCGATCCGATCGGGAATGTGCCGATCTTCGCCACGGTCCTGCGCGGACTGCCTGCGCCCCAGGCCCGATGGGTGGTCCTGCGCGAGAGCTTTCTCGCCCTGGTGATCCTGATGATCGTGCTGTGGGCCGGCGGCCCGGTCCTGTCCTGGCTGGGGCTCAGCCAGCCGGCCCTCGGACTCGCCGGCGGCATCGTCCTCTTCCTGATCTCCCTGCGCATGATCTTCCCGACCAAGGGCGGCGTGTTCGGCGAGGGCGATCTGGAGCCTGGCCGGGCACCCATCGCCGTCCCCCTGGCGGTGCCCCTGATCGCCGGTCCCTCGGCGGTGGCCACGCTGATGCTGTTCTCGGCCAAGGATCCCGCCGGCACGGCGGGGCTGTCCCTCGCCCTCCTTGCCGCCTGGGGTGTCTCCACCGCCTGCCTGCTGGCCACCCCGACCCTTGGCCGCTGGCTGGGCGAGCGGGTCCTCGAAGCGGCCCAGCGCCTGCTGGGAATGCTCCTCGCGGCGGTCTCGGTCCAGCAGTTCCTCGACGGGTTGCGGGCCGCCCTGGCCGCTTCCTGACCGCGCTCAGGCGGTGGTCAGGTGGTCGATCACCACCTTGACCCCGATGCCGATCAGGACCACGCCACCGATCCGCTCCGCCCACGGCCCCGCATGCGCGCCCAGTCGCCGCGCCCCGGCGATGGCGCCCAGGCACAGGACCAGGGTCACCGCGCCGATGATCGCCGCCGAGAGGAGCGGGCTCATGCCGAGCAGGGCGAGGGTGACCCCCGCCGCCAGGGCATCGATGCTGGTCGCCACCGCGAGCAGGACCAAGGTCCAGCCCCCCGGCCAGCCCGCGGGACCCTCCTCCTCGTCCTGCCAGGATTCCCACAGCATCTTGCCGCCGATCACGGCAAGGATGGCGAGGATCAGCCAGTGGTCCCAGGCGCCGATCCAGGCGGCGGCGACGGTGCCCAGGGCGAGCCCCGCCAGGGGCATCGCCGCCTGGAACCCGCCGAAGGCCCCGGCCATGGCCAGGGCCTGGCCCGGTCGCGGCCGGCAGGCCAGGCTATGGGCGATGGCCACTGCGACGGCATCCATGGCCAGACCAAGAGCCGTGAGAAGCAGGGTGCCCATGGGAAGGCCTTAGCCGGTGGCCGGCAGCGGGCCACCGAGGGCCGCCTCCAAGCGCTCCCGCGGCCACACGGACCAGGCGGCACGATGCAGCCGGCGCATGGCATCGGGATCGCGCAGGAGCGCCACCCGCTGGGTGCGGGCCAGTCCGGCCACCCCGTCCCGCTCCACCTGGGCCACCAGGTCGCGGTCCGCATGCCATGGCTTGTCCTGGGTCGATTCCTGGACCTGGCTATGCAGATGGTTGAGCCGCGGATCGACGATGGCCAGGGCGAGGCCGTCGCGGTCGTCCCACTCGCGCATGGCGTAGGTGCCGTCCGCCACCAGGACCTGCTTGCGCACCAGGAGCGCGGCGGGGGTCCGCTCCTCGGGGATGAGCAGGAGACCCGCCCGGCGCAGGCGTTGGCCGACCACCGCGGAGCCCAGCGCCGCCGCCACCGGCACCGCCAGGAGCAGCGGCAGCCACACCGGGCTGAGCCACCACAGCAGCCACGGCGCCAGGGTCCACGCCACGGCGAAGAGCAGGATGCCCGCCACCAGGTGCTGGAGATGCTCGGCGAACAGCATGCCCCAGTCGGTGGCCTGTTCATCCCGGCTCTGGGCATTCCACTGGACCTTGATCCCGGTCAGGGTCTCGATCACGAAGCGGGCGTGGTAGAGCATCATCACCGGCGCGACCAGCACGGCCATGACGGTCTCGACCGCCGCCGACATGGCGAGCCGGCAGATCCCGCCGAAGCCCCGGCGGGCGGGCCGATGGATCACCGCCGCCACCAGACCGTAGGCCTTGGGCAGGACCAGGGCCGCCGCGGTGGCGAGGAAGAGGGCGAGCTGCCACTCCATCGGGCCGGTCCCGAAGCCGTTCAGGGACCCGCTGCCCGCTGCGTGGGCCACCGACAGGATCAGGAACAGCACCCACAACGGCGACCCGGCATAGGCCATGATGCCCAGGAAGAGATGCATCCGGCTGACCCAATGCAGCCCCGGCTGGAAGATCACCCAGGCATGCTGGAGATTGCCCTGGCACCAGCGCCGGTCCCGTTTCGCGAAGTCGAGCAGGGTGGTCGGACACTCTTCGTAGGATCCGTCGAGGTCGTCGTGGAACTCGACCCGCCAGCCGGCGCGCACGAGGAGGGCGGCCTCGACGAAATCGTGCGACAGCACCGCCCCGCCCAGGGGCGCCTTGCCCGGCAGATGGCCCAGGCCGCATTCGGCCAGGAAGGCGGATACCCGGATCACCGCGTTGTGGCCGAAATAGGTACCCTCGCCCTGGGCCCACAGGCGCAGTCCGCGGGCGCTCACCGGTCCATACAGGGCGGTGGCGAACTGCTGCAGCCGGGCCCACAGCGAGGTCCGACCCACCGGCAGCGGATTGCTCTGGATCAGGGCCGTCTTCGGGCTGGCGGCGATGCGCCCCACCAGTCGGACCAGGGTGTCGCCGGACATCACCGAGTCCGCATCGAGCACCACGCACCATTGATAGCGGCTGCCCCAGCGGGTCAGGAAGTCGGCGATGTTGCCGGTCTTGCGCTCGCTGTTGTCGGCCCGGTGGCGGTAGTGGATGCGGCCCTCGCCGCCCAGGGCCTGGACCAGCCGGTCCCAGGCGGCGACCTCGCGCACCCAGCGTTCAGGGTCGGTGCTGTCGCTGAGGATGAACAGATCGAAGCGGTGCGCCTCGGGCCGCGCCTGCAGGTCCACCCACAAGGTGTGCAGGTTGGCCATGACCTGGCGCGGATCCTCGTTGTAGATCGGCATCACCACCGCGCAGCGGCCGGTATCCACATCCGGCGGATCCGGATCCCGCTCCCGGCCCCGCCAGAGCAGATCGATGAAGCCCAGGGTGCACGACCAGAATCCCTGGGCGAGACCAGCGGTCAGCAGGGTGAACAGGCCGATCAGGGACCAGCTCAGCCAGGTCGGATGGAAGCGGTGCCCGAGCCCGAACTGGTAGACCCAGGTGGCAACCATCGTGGTCGCCAGGGCCAGGGCGACGACCACCAGCCGGCGGGCATTCGAGTCGGGGATGTGCATGGCATCGGGCCGTCAGGCCCGAACCCGATTCAGCCGAAGACCGCCCGACGCAGGCGCAGCCAGCCGCGGCGCAGGCGGCCGAGCCGGGTCCCGGTGGAGACCAGGAGGGCTTCCACCGGATCGACGAAACGGTGGATCGGCATCTGGGCGTGGTGTTCACGCGGCACGGCAACCACCCGGCGGCTCCAGGCGGGCGCCGGCAGCGGGGCCGCGAACGGGCTCACGGCGGGGGCCTGGAAGGCGGTCAGCAGACCGGACTGGGCCCAGCCCACTGCGACCGCCAGATGACGGGCGGGGGTGCCCTGGTGCTCGCCGGCGTCCGCCAGGAGATGGGCGGCGGGGCTGGCGGCTTCTGCCGGACGGCACAGGCCTGCCAGGGCCAGATAGGCGGCGAAACGGGTCCGAGCCTCGTCCTCGCCGAGCCCGCAGGGCTCGCGATCGACGACGGTCAGGGATGCCACGGGTACTGCCATGCCTCACTCCGAGGCTTGCCATCCTGCATCAATTGCACCCGCCAGCAAGAGAGCGGGGGGGCATCGCCCTTGAGCAGACGCACTTCCCAGCCGCCAGGTGCTTGGATGACATGGGCTTCCGGCGGCCGGCCAGAGGTCGTCTCGACCACCGCCACCGGAGCCGGACCGCGGGTATCGCCGGCGAACAGGATGCGGCCCATCGGTCCCTGGGGGCCCTTGACCATGGCGCTGTCGGCGACCCGGAGCAGGCCGTTGGGGGTCACGTCGTCGACCACGCTGATCCGGTAGCGGACCTGGAGGCTCTCGCCGCTGTCCAGGGGCCGGCTCAGCCGCCAGCCGGCGGTGGTGCTGTCGTAGCCCTCGTTCTCGGTCGGGTGCTCCAACAGCCACACCTGGCCCGCGGGCCACTCGCCGACCGGTTCCACCCACATGCCCGGCCGGCGGTGGTACAGCGCCTCCTGGTCGTGGTAGGACTCGTAGCGGCGGTCCCGCTGGAGCAGGCCGAAGCCGCGCACCGGGCCATCCCACACGCTTTCCGGGATGCCGCCGCGATTGATCAGCGGACGCCAGGTCCAGCGCCCGTCCCCGTGGGCGATGAGCAGGCCGTCGCTGTCGTGGACCTCGGGGCGGAAGTCCTGGCGCGGACCGGACTGGCCGTCCCACAGGAACATGCTGGTCACGGGGCCGAGGAGGATCTCGGACTGGGGCGCCCGGGCGGTGAGGGCGGCCTCGACATCGACCGTGGTCGGCAGGCCGGGCCGGAGCACGAAGCGGTAGGCGCCGACGATGCCCGGGCTGTCGAGCAGCGCGGCGAAGCGGATGCTGCCGTCCGCCGCCGGCTTCTCGATCCAGAAGGCGCTGAAGCGGGGGAACTCCTCATCGGGCCGGCCCACCCGCAGGCCGAGCCCGCGGCAGCTCGCCCCGTAGATGTGGCTCCGCCCCAGGGGCCGGAAGTAGCTGGCGCCGATGAACGACACCGCCTCGTCGAACTGCCCGGGCTTGTTCAGCTCGGCCCACAGCTTGAAGCCGGCGAAGCCGAGATCCGGGCGGAGATCCTCGGCGGGCAGCTCCTTCTTCAGCTCCGGGTGGATCGTCCACTCGGCGGGGTCGTAGCGGTGCTCCTGCCAGGCGCCGTTCTCTTCCAGGTGGATGCGCACCCGCTCCCGGTGCAGGCCGCCGCGGTGGAACCATCCGAGGTGGTAGGGGCCCTGCCCGATCCACAGGCGCTTCTCGGGATCCTGGCGCAAGCCGCGATAGGCATCGTAACCGAGCCCGGCCAGGGACGCCGGCAGGTCGACAGAACCGGGCACGAAGGGTTCCGCGAGGGTGGCGCGGGCGGCGGCCCGGGCCGCGTCGAAGGGATCCGCGGCGATCAGGCCGGCGGCGAGGGCGAGGAGCAGGGCGGTGGCGCGCATGGCGGGGGACCTCAGTGGATGCGCATGCCGGGCTGGGCGCCGGCGTCGGGAGTGAGCAGGAACGCGGACGAACCCTCGCCCGCGGCGATGACCATGCCCTCGCTGGTCCCGAACGACATCTGGCGCGGGGCCAGGTTGGCGACCACCACGATGCGCCGGCCGACCAGGACGGCGACCTCGGGGAACGCGGCCTTGATCCCGGCGAAGATGGTCCGCTCGCCCAGGGAGCCGAGGGATACCCGCAGCTTGACGATCTTCTTCGCCTTGGGCACCTCCTCGGCGGTCAGCACCTCGGCCACGCGGAGGTCGAGCTTGGCGAAGTCGTCGAAGGTCACTTCGGGGGCGAGGGGCTCCGACGGGGTGGCCGGAGAGGGGGGAGGGGGGAGGGGGGAGGGGGCCGGTGGGGTATCCGTGGGCCGGCTGGCCTCGACCATGGCGGCGACCTTGGCGGGGTCGATGCGGTCGAAGCGCTCGAAGGGTCCGATGGTGGCGCCGGTCACCGGGGTCTGGGCGTCGGTCCAGGTGGTGATCGGGCAGCCGAGCAGCCGGCCGCAGGATTCCGCCAGGCCCGGCAGCACCGGCGCCAGGTACACGCAGAGCTGCCGGAACAGGTTCAGGCTGATGGTGCAGGCCCGCTCCAGCTCCGCGGCCTTCGCGGGATCCTTCTTCAGGGTCCAGGGCGCCACCCGCTCGACGAACTCGTTGGCGCGGTCCGCCAGGGCCATGATGCGGCGGATCGCCCCGGCGCTGTCGTCCGCCTCGTAGCAGGCGGCGATGGCCTCGGACTCCGCCGCGGCGGCGGCGAACAGGCCGCCGTCGTCGGGATAGGTCGCGGCCAGGGTGGGCACGAACTTCGCCGTCCGGCTGGCCAGGTTGACCACCTTGCCGACGATGTCGCTGTTCACCTTGGCCACGAACTCGTCCAGGTTCAGGTCGAGGTCGTCGGCGCTGCCGTTCAGCTTGGCCGCGAAATAGTAGCGCAGATGCGCCGGATCGAGCCCGCTGTCGATGTAGGTCGAGGCGTTGATGAAGGTCCCGGTGGACTTCGACATCTTGTCGCCGTTCACGGTCAGCCAGCCGTGGATGTGGATGCGGGTCGGCAGCTTCCAGTCCGCGGCCTGGAGCATGGCGGGCCAGAACAGGGTATGGAAATAGGTGATGTCCTTGCCGATGCAGTGGTGGATCTCCACCGACGGGTCGGCGTACCCCGGCTCGTCCCGGCGCGGCCACCACGCCGCCCGTTCCTGGCCATTCGTGGCGCACCAGTCCGCCAGGGCGCCGATGTACCCGACCGGGGCATCGACCCAGACATAGAAGTAGTTGCCGGGGGCGTCGGGGATCTCGAATCCGAAGTACGGCGCCGGCCGGCTGACATCCCAGTCGCGCAGGGGCTCGCCGTCGACCAGGAACGCGCCCTTCACCCAGCGGGCGATGGGCCCGGCCAGGGCCCCGCTGCGCTGGGTCCACTCCTCCAGGAAGCCACGCAGGTCTTCGAGCCGGACGAAGCAGTGCTCCGCCGAGCGCAGCTCCGGCACCGCCCCGGACAGGGTGCTGCGCGCGTCCTTGAGGTCGGTGGGGGCGTAGGTCGCCCCGCACTTGTCGCAGGAATCGCCGTTCTGGTCCGCGGCGCCGCATTTGGGGCAGGTGCCCTTCACGAAGCGGTCGGCCAGGAAGCAGCCCTGGACCGGGTCGAAGAGCTGGGTCACCGACTTGCGGTTGACGTGGCCGGCCTGGACCAGGCGGCGCCAGATGTCCTCGACGAAGGCCTTGGCCCGGGGGCTGTCGGTGGAGCCGTAGAAGTCGTGGGCGATGGCGAAGGCCTGGAAGTCGCGGACGTGGGCGGCGCCCATCTCACGGATGATCTGCGACTCGGAGATGCCGCGCTTGCGGGCGGCGATCATGGTCGCGGTGCCGTGCACGTCGTCGGCGCACAGGAACGCCACCTGGTGCCCGCGCAGGCGCTGGAAGCGCACCCAGACGTCGCACATGACATGCTCGACGAGATGGCCGATGTGGATGTGGCCGTTGACATAGGGCAGGGCGGCGGTGACGAGCAGGCGGCGGGGCATCGGCGGCATGCTCCGGCCCCCGGCGGGTTGGGAAGGGGGGCGGCCCGGTCCGGGCGGGGGCCAGGGCGGGTGATTGGCACTCGCGGTGCTCCATGACCCGGGACCACCTCCCCTGTCGGGTTCCTGAACCATGGCCGAGAACCAGAACGGCGCCGAAAAGACGGAGATGCCCACGCCCAAGCGGCTGGAGGACGCCCGCAAGGAGGGTCAGGTCGCCTATTCGGCGGAGATCTCCACCGCGGTGATCCTGCTGGTCGGGCTGTGCATCCTGGCGGTCACCGGCCCGTGGTTCTGCGAGGCGGTGGGCGACAGCATCCGCTACGCCTGCGGCCCCGGGCTGACCGTGGAGTTCACCGAGGAGGCCGCGGTCCGCGAACTCATCCGCCACCACGCGCCCCTGGTGTGGTGGATCACGCCCCTCATCGGCGCCCTGTTCGCCATCGGTCTGGGGGTGGGTGTGGGCCAGGTCGGGCTGATGCTCAACGGCAAGCCGCTGATCCCCAAGCTCGACCGCATCAATCCGGTGACCGGCTTCACCCGCCTGTTCGGCCTGCGCGGGTGGATGCGTCTGCTGTTCGGGGTGCTCAAGCTGATCGCCTTGGGCATCATCGGGTGGCTGGTCATCTCCGGCGATCTCGCCCATTTCGCCCGGGTGCCCCACGACTTGCGCGCCCGGCTGGGCGATGATGCCTGGATCCTCTTCCAGCTCGGCCTGTGGGTCGTCGGGGCCCTGGCCCTGATCGCCTTCGGCGACTTCCTGTTCCAGCGCTTCCAGCATACCCGCGACCTGATGATGACCCGCCAGGAGCTGAAAGAGGAATTCAAGCAAAGCGAAGGTGATCCGCACCTGAAGGCGCGCATCCGCCAGCTCCAGCGCGAGCTGGCCGGTCGGCGGATGATGCAGGAGGTGCCCAAGGCCGACGTGGTCATCACCAACCCGACCCACGTCGCCGTCGCCCTGCGCTACCGCCAGGACCGCGACCAGGCCCCGGTGGTCCTGGCCAAGGGCTACGACGCGGTGGCCCAGCAGATCAAGGCCATCGCCGCCGAGCACCACATTCCCATGGTCGAGAACGTGCCCCTGGCCCGGGCCCTGGCCAAGGATGCCAAGATCGGCCGCCCCATCCCGGTGCAGTGGTACCAGGACGTGGCCCAGATCCTGGCCGCGATCCTCAAGGCGAAGGGGCCGAGGTAGCGCCCGGCCGGCGCAGCTTGCCGGCCAGCCCGACCGCGCGCAGTCCGAGGATGGTCCACCAGCCGAGGTCGAGCTGGGGACCGTAGCCGAGGCGGACATCGGTCTGCCGGCGGTGATGGTTGGCGTGCCAGTTCTCGCCCTGGAACATGTGCACCGGCGCGAGCCAGCCCACGTTCTTTCCGGACCCGTGGGCATCCTCGACGGCGCCGAGATGGCAGATGCTGTTCACGGTGCACTGGGCGTGCAGGGCCCAGATCAGCCGTAGCGGCCCGATCCACAGGGCCGCCGCCACCGCTTCGAGACCCCAGGGGGCGGCGAGCAGCCCGCCGGCGACGGACAGGGCGAGGGCGGGCACCTGCAGCGGGCCCCACCACCGGTAGCGCCGGCGGTCGAGGTCCCGCACCAGGTCCTGGGCCCGGCGGGTGTCCGCCTGCCACAGCCAGCGCAGGTGCGCCCACCAGAAGCCGCCCTGGTGCGGTGACGAGATGTCGTCGGCCCGGTCGCTGGTCGCGTGGTGGAGCCGATGCATGGCCACCCAGTTGCGCGGATTGCCGGAGCCGTTGGCCACGGCGCAGGCGATGAGCACCTGTTCCACGAGCGGGTTGAGCCGCACCGCCCGATGGGTCAGGGCCCGGTGGTAGGCCACCGTGGTGCCCAGTCCGCCGAGGAAGAGCAGGGCGCCAGCGATGGCGAACACCGGCCAGCCGGGCAGCGGCAGCAGACCGGCCGCGGTGGCGATGATGCCCGCTGCCGCGGCGAGATGGAGGCCGAGGATCCAACCAAGGGTCATGCGTTCGCCGGGGGCGCACCACCACCATGGTCGGAGCCAAGGTGCCGGGGTGCTCGCATCGGGGGAAAGGGTCGGCATCGGCATTCCGGTCGGGCCCTGGTCGGGCGGTGGGCCGGGGCTACCGGCAATGGCCCCGTGATCGTCTGTGCCACGGGCCGGATCCCAAGCCCCAGTCCGTTCCCCCCGTTTGTCGCCTTCGGCTATCCTGTCCGGGCCACGGCGCCGATCAGGTGGCGGCCGCGACAGCGGCCTGGCTCGTCCCCACCAGCCGTTCGATCTCAGCCCGCAGGTGGTCGCCAGCCGCCGGCTTGGCCAGGAATCCCGAGGCCCCCACCGCCAGGGCCGCCGTCCGATCGCTGGGAAACGCGTTGGCGCTGACGACCAGGATCGGCAGGGGGCATCCCCCGGACCGCAAGCGCTGGATTGCCTGGTAGCCATCCATGACCGGCATCATCAGGTCCATGAGGATGATGTCGAACGGTTCGTGCTCGACCGCCGCAACCGCTTCCTGGCCATTGGCCGCCAGGGTGACGATGCAGCCGAACCGGCCCAGGGTCAGGGCGAGGATCTTCTGGTTGATCAGATTGTCCTCGGCGACCAGGACCCGAAGGCCGGCGATGGCAGATGGCAGGCGGGAATCCATGTATCAGGATATCCGGACGATCCGGCCTCGTCAATCCGCCCGTGACCGCCACGGTCGGCGGACCGGGCCGGGCGGACATGGCCGGACGGGGCGGAACCCATAGATCCGGGCCCTGCCCACCGCCCGCAACCCGATCCTGCCCGGCTTCCACCCTGATCCGTCCCTGTGCCGGGTGGGGGACGACTACTACCTCGCCACA
>CAMCAC010000009.1 GCA_945872305.1 Candidatus Kuenenia stuttgartensis
CGGGCCCAGGCCACCGGCCAACCCGCCGGCGAGCGCGCGGAGCGCGCCGCCAAGGCCGCCACCGAGGCCCGGGAACGGGCCCGCCAAGCCCTCGACGCCCAGGAGGCGGCCCAGCGCCAGCGGGCGGCCCTGCCCGCCGAGGTCCGGGCCGCCCTGGCCGCCCCCGCGGAACGGGATCTGGGCCGCCTCGCCCGGGCGCTTCCGACGGATCCCGCCACCGCCGAAGAGCGGGCACGCACCGCCGCCCTGCGCGACGCCGCCGCCGCAGAACGGGCCGCCAGCGCGAACGCGGCTCCCGGCGCACCAACCACCGCCGCCAGCGCGAACGCGGCTCCCGGCGCACCAACGCCCGCGGTCGCACCCTCCGCGGCGAACGCATCCCCCGCCCCCGGCACACCGCCGTCGGTGGCGGCCACGCCCACCACCCGCCAGGCCGCCGCCGAGGCCATGGCCATGCTTGGGCGCAGCCCGGATCGGGCCGCCTGGCAACGGGCCGCCGCCCACCTTGCCGAAGCCTCCGCCCAACAGACCGGCCAACAGACCCTCGCCGCCCACCAGGCCGCGTCCCAGAGTCAGAGCCAAGGACAAGCCCAGGGACAGGGACAGGGACAGGGACAGGGCACCGGTCGTGGCCAGGGCCAGGCCCAGGGTCAGGGCGGCACCGCCGCCGGCATGGACCGGCAGGAGGGCGGTCGCGACCGACCCGCCTGGGGCCGCCTCGACCAGCGGGATCGCGGCGAGGTCGCCGCCGGCTCCGTCGAACAGTTCGGTGAAGACCAGCAGGCGGCGATACGCGCCTACCTGCGCCGCCTCCAGGAGGAGCGATGATCCGCACCCTGCTCGCCATGGGCCTCCTTGTTGGCTGCCCGGCCACCGCCCATGCCGTCGAGGCCGGCGGCGACGACGCCCAGGTGCTGGAGATCCTCTCCACCACCCAGCCCCGGGATGCCGCCATCGCCCGCGGTCTTGCCTGGTTGCGCGGCCGTACCGGCAGCGACGGCCTGATCCCTGGCGACCATGGGACCGCCATGACCGCCCTCGCCGCCATGGCCCACCTCGCCACCGGCATCACCCCCGAGGACGCCGCCCATGGCCCCTGGCTGCGCCGCACCCTCGACGGCATCCTGTCCCGCCAGGACCGCACCGGCTACTTCGGCGCCGCCGACAACAGCCGCATGTACGGCCACGGCATCGCCACCCTCCTGTGCGCCGAGGCCCTGGGCGCCTGCCGCGATCCGGAGCTCGACGAACGCCTGCGCACCGCCCTGGAAAAAGCCATCGCGGTCACCGTCAATGCCGCCCGCGTCGAGAAGAACAACCATCACCGCGGCGGCTGGCGCTACACCCCGTTCGCCGGCGACAGCGACCTCAGCCTGTCCGGCTGGCAGCTCCTCTCCCTGGTCGCCGCCCGCAAGGCCGGCGTCACCGTCCCCGACCAGGTGGTGACCGACGCCGTGGCCTACGCCCGGCGCATGATCAGTCCCGAAGGCAAAGTCGGCTACGAACGGGCCGACGATGACCACCCTGCCCTGCGCGGCCTCGCCCTTTTCGCCCTCACGGTGGCCCCGCGCGACGATGACCGTGCCACCATCGCCCGCATCGCCGCCCGCATCCAGGCGGACCCGCCGACCTGGAACGGCGACTGGCCCCTCTACCGCGCCCATTACGACGCCCTCGGCCTCGGCGCCGCCCACCCGGAGACCTGGACCGTGGTCGGCGCCCAGTGGCAGACCCTCCTGCTCAAACAGCAGGGCAAGGACGGCAGCTGGACCCCCGGCAGCGGCCACGAACGCGGCCACGGCCCGGTCTATGGCACGGCCATGACCATCCTCGCCCTGGCCGTGGACCGCCAAGTCCTCCCGGCCTTCGCCCGTTGATCGACCCGCATTCCCAGGGCATTCCAGGGAGGGGCACGATCCGGATTAGCGGCTCCCAGGAGTGCGGCAGGCCGCAGAGGACCATCCGCATCACGCTCCGCAGCCCTCCACATCTCCCCGCCCTCCCGTGAGCCCGCCGCAGGCGTCCCCTTGCCCCCCTTTGGAAGGGGCGGGGATGGACGGCGGCGGCGTGGCGGGATCCTAGGGACATGACCCATTTCGACCTCGTGCTGCGCGGCGGCACCATCGTCAACGTCCATGGCCGGTGCCGGACGGATCTCGGGATCCGCGGCGGGCGCATCGCGGCGATCGGGGATCTCGGCCAGGCGGCGGCGGCGGAGGTGCGGGACTGCACCGGCCTGCACCTGCTCCCGGGCGTGATCGATTCCCAGGTCCACTTCCGCGAGCCCGGGCTGGAGCACAAGGAGGACCTGGAGAGCGGCACCCGGGGCGCCGTGCTCGGCGGCGTCACCGCCCTGTTCGAGATGCCCAACACCAAGCCGAACACCGACATCCCGGAGCGGATGGCGGACAAGGTGGCGCGGATGAAGGATCGTTCCTGGTGCGACTTCGCCTTCTACTTCGGCGGCACCGCGGTGAACGCGGACCGCCTGCACGAGTGGGAGCACCTGCCCGGCTGTTGCGGGGTGAAGGTGTTCATGGGCTCGTCCACCGGCGACCTGCTCGTCGCGGACGACGAGCACCTGGGACGCATCGTCGCCAACGGACGTCGGCGCATGGCGGTCCACTGCGAGGACGAGCCGCGCCTGATCGAGCGCCGACCCCTGATCCCCGCCGGGGCCACCGCCCACTGGCATCCGCTCTGGCGCGACGAGATCACCGCCCTGCGCGCGACCCAGCGCCTGGTCACCCTGGCCGAGCGCCACCGGCGCAAGGTCCATGTGCTGCATGTGACCACCGCCGAGGAGATGGCCTATCTCGGCGAGCATAAGGACTGGGCCTCGGTCGAGGTCCTGGTCAACCACCTGACCCTGGCGGCGCCGGACTGCTACGACCGCCTGGGCACCTATGCCCAGCAGAACCCGCCGGTGCGCGACGCCCGTCACCGCGACGCGCTGTGGAAAGCGGTCGCGGACGGCACCGTGGATGTGCTCGCTACCGACCACGCCCCCCACACCAAGGCCGAGAAGGACAAGGGCTACCCCGATTCTCCCGCCGGCATGCCCGGCGTGCAGACCCTGGTGCCGGTGATGCTCGACCATGTGAACGCCGGTCGCCTGAGCCTGGAGCGGTTCGTCGAGTTGACCTCCGCCGGGCCGCAGCGGCTGTTCCAGATCCAGGGCAAGGGCCGCATCGCCGTCGGCTACGACGCCGACGTGACGGTGGTCGACCTCGGCGCCAAGCGGACCATCGAGAACCAGGCGATGGCGACCAAGTCCGGCTGGACCCCCTTCCACGGCATGACTGTCACCGGCTGGCCGGTGCAGACCATCATCCGCGGCCGCACCGTGATGCGCGACGGCGAACTCCTCGCCAAGGGCGTGGGCGAGGCGATCCGCTTCCTGGCCTGAGCGGCAACGACTCGCGGAGCCCGGTCCCCCCGGAGCGCCCCACGCCGTGGGGCGCGCATACGCGCGCCGCGGAGCGGTGCGCTCCGGGAACGACAACACCGCGACAACTCCACCCGGTGCGCACCACGCCGTGGGGCGCGCGTACGCGCACCGCGGAGCGGTGCGCTCCGAGACACATGGCTCACCCGGCCGCGGGCGTCAGCTCGGCGCGGATCGCGGCGCGGGTGCGCTCCACGGTGGCCGCGTCGGCCCCGGCGGCATCGAGCACCGCCTCGGTGAGGGCGATGGCGACCTCGCCCTCGCCGGCGACCACGACCTCGGCGCCAAGGGCACGCAGGGCGGGTACCTGGCGCAGGTGGGCGCAGCGGACCAGCACCCGTAGGTCCGGCCGACGGGCCCGGGCCAGCCGGATGACCTCGCCGGGTTCGGCGAGATCGCTGGAGATGATCAGGGCGCTGGCGCCATCGAGACCGGCCTCGGCGAGGGTCTCCCAGCGGGCGGCGTCGCCGTAGACCGCGGGGATGCCCGCGGCCTGGAGATCGCGCACGGTGCCCAGGTTCATTTCCACCACCGCCACCGGCACCGACCGGGACTGGAGCGCCCGGAGCACATGCCGGCCCACCGGGCCATGCCCGACCACCACGCAGCGGCCATCGCCGCCGCCACCGGCGGCGAGCGGTTCCGGCAGGGCGGTGGCCGGGCGGCCCGCGATCCGGCTCCACCGGTAGAGGGCCGGATTCACCGCGATCGAGACGATGGCTACCGCCACCAGGGTGTTCCAGGCGCGGTCGTCGATCAGGTCCAGCCCCCGGGCGGCGGTGCCGAGGATGAAGGTGAACTCCCCGATCTGCCCGAGCACCGCCCCCACCGGCAAGGCCATGGACCACGGCTGGCCGGCGGCCCGCACCACCGCGATCGCCGCCAGCGGCTTGCCCAGGACCACCACCGCCAGCACCGCGAGGACGAGCAGGGGATCCCGGACCAGATGGCCGGGATCGAACAGCATGCCCACCGAGACGAAGAACAGCACCGCGAAGGCATCGCGCATGGGCAACGCATCACCGGCGGCCCGGGCCGCGAAGTCCGAACGGCCCACCACCAGCCCGGCGAGGAACGCGCCCAGGGCCATCGACACCCCGAACAGCAGGGCCGAGCCCACCGCGATGCCCACCGCCACCGCGAGCACCGCCAGGGTGAACAACTCCGACGACCGGGTGGCGGCGATGCGGTCGAGGAACCAGGGGATCACCCGACCGCCGCCGACCACCACGAGCACCACGCAGGCCACCATCTTCGCCAGGGCGAGGGCCAGGGCGCCGGCCATGCCGCCCTCGGCCGGGCCGTCCCCGGCGCCGGCGGCCACCGCCAGGAGCGGCAGCACCACCAGCAGGGCGATGGTCAACAGATCCTCGACCACCACCCAGCCCACCGCCACATGCCCGGTCCGGGTGTGCAGGTCCCGGTGGTCGGTGAGGACCCGGACCAGGACCACGGTGCTCGCCACCGACACCGCCATGCCGACCACGAACGCCGAGGGCCAGGACCAGCCGAACAGGTGCAGGGCCACCGCCGCCAGCACCGTGCTGGCGGCGCTCTGGACCAGGGCCCCCGGCACCGCGATGCGCCATACCGCGAGGAGTTCATGGATGTGGAATTTCAGCCCCACCCCGAACATCAGGAGCATCACCCCGATCTCGGCGCATTGTTCGGCGATGGACTGGCTGGCCACGAACCCCGGGGTGTGGGGCCCGACCACGATGCCCGCCATCAGATAGCCGATGATCGGCGAGAGCCCGACCCGGTGGGCCAGGTAGCCCAGGACCAGGGCGGCGCCGAAGCCGCCGGCGAAGGTCAGGATGAGATCGTGGCTGATCATGCGGGGACCGTGCAACGGGGCCTGACCGGTCAATGTGGCACCATCCACACATGCAGCGGGGACCCCACCAACCCCCTCGGTCCCCGCACGCCGCCGCCCCGGGCGGCCCTGGCCAGCGACGGGAGCGGCCTACAACGGGCCCGTGCTCGCCGCGCTGCATCCGCTGCTGCTCTGGGGTCTGGCCGCGGTGGCGGTGCCGATCCTGATCCACCTGCTGCTGCGGACCCGGCCGAAGCCGCGGCCGTGGGGGGCGATGCGCTGGCTCCAGCTCGCGGCCCAGGCGGCGAGCCGGCGCTGGCGGTTGACCAACCTGCTTCTGCTCATCCTGCGCTGCCTGGCGGTGGCGTTGCTCGCGTTGGGCGTGGCCCGGCTGTCGATCCCCGGCCTGGGCGGCGGCGACCACCTGGTGGTGGCGGTGGACACCACCGTCGGCATGGGGCCCCGGCGGGACGATCCGGGCAGCCTCGCGGCCGCCATCGACCCCCTGTCCCGCTGGCTGGCGGAGGCCCCGTGGGGCGCGGTGACGGTGATCACCGCCGGCCCCGAGCCCCGGGAGGTGGTGCGCCGGGTGTCGCCAGCGGCGGCGGCCGACGCGGTCCGCGCCATCGAGGCGGGCCCGCTCCCCGGTGGGTTCGACGACGGCCGCGCCGGCGGATGGGCGGCGGCGGACGGCGCCCAGGTGCTCCTGGTCGGGGATTTCCAGCAGGACGACGGCGGCCGCCTCACCGCCGCCCTGGCCGGGGCCCGCGGGGTCGCCCGCTGGTCCGTGGCCCGGCCCGCGGGGAACGCCTGGATGAGCGGGGTCGCGTCGGTGGGCGATCTGCTGCCCGGCCGGGGCGGCGAGATCCACCTGACCGTCGGCGGCGAGGCCGGCGGCGCGGCCCTGGCGGTGGACGGCGGGCCGTTCCTGGCCCTGCCGGCGGCGCCGGCGGGGGGCCGGCTCACGGTGGCGGTGCCGCCCCTGGCGGCGGGGCCGCACCGCCTGCGCATCCGCATCGAGGACGACGGATTGCTCGCCGACGATCTCATCGATCTGCCCTTGGTGGTGCGCGGGCCGGTGCCGGCCCTGGTGGTACGCTCCGGCCGAGACTGGCTGGCGGCGGCCCTGGCGGCGGATGCACAACTCGTGGCGACCACGGTCATCGGGCCCGCGGATCTGAGCGCCCAGCCCCTGCCGGAGGGCGGCATCGTCGCCCTGCGCGCCGGCACCGCCGACGGGGCCCGCCTCGCCCGCTGGGTGGCGGAGGGCGGCATCCTCTGGGCCACGCCCGAGATCCTGCGCCGGGATCCGGACCTGCGCCGGCTCGTGCCCGCCACCGCGGGGCGGGCCGTGGGCGGGGCCCTGGCGGTGGCGGATGCGGACCTCGCCCCGTCCTTCGCCACCGCGCCGCTGGCGGACCTGGAACTCCTGCCCCCGGGCGGCGAGGCGCTGCTCACCGCCGGCACCGCCGCCGCGGTGGCGGCCTATCCCGTGGGCAACGGCCATCTCGTGCTCGAAGTTCCAGAATTGGGCGCTGACGCCGGATTCACCTCCCGTGGCGCGGTGTCCGCCTGGGCGTTGCGCGCTGCCCGGCGGCTCGCCGCCGCTGCGGACCTGCCGCGCCAGCTGGTGGCCGGTGCCGCCGCCACCGCCGCCATGACGCTGCACCGGGACGGGCGGACCGTGCGGGTCGCCGCCGGCGAGCCCCTGCGCATCGAGGCCGGGACCTGGGAATGGGAACTCGGCAACCGCCGGGTGCCGGCCCTGGTCCTGCCGGATCCCGCCGAGGGCCGCCTCGACCGCCCGGTGCCGGCGGGGGCCGCCACGGATCCCGCCCGGGCGCTGCCGCACCGGCCCGGGGCGGATCTCGGCTGGTGGTGCCTGGTGGCGGCATTCGCGGTGCTCATCGCCGAGGGCCTGCTCGCCGCCTGGGCCGGGAGGCGCTATGCCGGCTGATTCCGCCACCGCCGCCGCCGCCGCGGTCCACCACGGATTCCTCCACGCGCCGGAGCCCTGGCAGGCGGCCCTGGTCCTGGCTGCCGCCGCCGGCGCCGCCTGGTGGGCGTGGCGGCGCTACGGACCGGCGCCGGCGGGTTGGGCTGGCCGGATCGGCCGGGGCTGTCGCGCCGCGGCCCTGGCCCTGCTCGTCCTCATGCTCGCGGCGCCGGCGGCCTTCACGGTGCGCACCGTCGAGACGCCCGGCACCGCGGTGATCGCGGTGGACACCAGCCTGTCCATGGCCGCCGCGGACGGCGAGGACGGCGAACCGCGCATCGCCGCCGCCGCCCGACTCGCCGAGGCCCTGCGCGGTTCCGGTCTGGCGCCGACCTGGGTGCGCATCGGCGGGACGGTGGCGCCCCTGGATGCGGGTGACCTGCCCGGCCTGACCGCCTCCGGGGCGTCCAGCCCCCTGGGCGAGGATCTCGAACGGGTCGTCGCCGGCCGCCGGCCGGACCTGCTGGTGGTGGTCAGCGATTTCCGCACCACCCACGGGACCCGGCCGGAGATCGCCGCCGCCGGGTGGAGCGGCCGGGACCTGCGCTTCGCCGGGCTGATCACCGGCTCGGACCGCATCGCCCCGGACCTGTGGATCGAGGAGGTGGTGGCGAACCGCGAGGCGGCCCTCGATGAGCGGGAGCCGGTGCGGGTGCGCATCGGCCTGCGCGGGGCCACCGGGGCGGTCACCGTCCGGGTGGCGGTGGATGGCGTGCCGGTGGGCAGCCAGGACCTCGTCGCCGAGGGTGATCCCGGGGATGCGGCCAAGCCCCTGGCGTTGGCGGCGGACCTCCAGGCGGTCTTCACCAGGGCCGGTACCAGCACCCTCAGCGTGACCGTCGCCGGCGCCGGGATGGAGCGGCGGGCGGACCTCCAGGTCACGGTCCAGGCCCGGCCCCTGAGCGTGCTCATCCTCGCCCACCGGCCGACCTACGAACTGCGTTACCTGCGCGAGGCGTTGCGCCGGGACCGTACCGTCACCGTCCATGCCTATCTCGCCGAGGGCCGCTGGCGGCGCTGGGCCGGGGGCCGCGACGCCGAGGCGGGACCGGAGACGGTGCCGGTGGAAGGCGCCCCCCTGGCAGCCTACGATGTGGTGGTGCTCGGCGATCTGGCCGCGGACGCCTTCCGCCCCGGCCAGCTCACCGCCATCGCCGACGCGGTGCGCAAGCAGGCCCTCGGGCTGGTGTGGATGACCGGCGAACTCGGCGCCGTGGCGGGTTTCGCCCGGACTCCCCTGGGCGACCTGATCCCCGCCGAAACCGGGGACGCCGCCAGCATCGCCCGCGACTATCTGTCGGAACGGGCGATCCGTCTCCAGCGCACCGCGGTGGCCGCAGGCCAAGGCCTCCTCGAACCGGGCGAGACGCCCTGGGACCGGCTGCCGTCCCTGCGCGGGGGCATGCGCCTGACCGGCGAGTCCGTGCGGCCGGGCGCCGAGGTCCTGGCCGAGGACCAGGACGGCCATCCCCTGGTGGTGTCCCGGGCCTATGGCGCCGGCCGGGCGGTGCTGCTCGCGGTGGACGACACCTGGCGTTGGCGACGGCTGGTCGGGGATCTGTACCTGCACCGGTTCCACAGCCAGCTGCTGCGCCACGCCGCCGCCGGCCGGCGCTCCGCCGGCCAGCCCTGGCGGCTCCAGGTCCAGCCTCGCCGGGCGGGCCAGGGCGATCTGGTCACCGTCACGCTGCTGCCCACGGGCCCGGGGATCGAGGCTCCCACGCCTCAGGCGGCGGTGCGCCTGACCGGCCCTACCGGGGACCGGGTGGTCACCCTGGTCCGCGAGGGCAACGGCTATGCTGGCCGCTTCGCCGCCCCGGCCCCGGGCCTGTGGACCCTGGCCACCGCCGGCGATCCGCCGGCCCCGCCCACGGACCTCCAGGTCACACCCCCGGTCCTTGAGACCAAGGATCCGCGCCGGGATCTCGCCACCGCCACCGCCCTCGCCGCCGGGCTGGGCGGCAGCATCCACACCACGGTCGAGGATCTCGTCGCCCACCTGCCGAAGGATCTCTCGGTGCGCGAGGACGTGGTCACCAGCCGCGGCCTGTGGGACACCTGGCTGGCCCTGCTCGTGGTGATCGGCCTGCTCGCCATCGATTGGGCGATCCGCCGGGCGCTACGCTTCCCCTGATCGGCCGCATGGAACGCCGGCCCGCCGGGTCCAGCGGTGGCGGCGCGGACCGACGCCGTAGCCTGCCGCCCCATGACCAGCCCCGCCGACGCCCGCATCGACGACCTCCTCGCCCGCATGACCCTTGAGGAGAAGATCGGCCAGCTCGACCAGAGCAGCCGGCCGACCCCGGAGCAGATCCGCTCGGGCCAATGCGGCTCGTGGATCCTGGCAGGCAGCCAGTTCGCCGGCAACGAATCGGGACCGCGCTTCACCGCCGCGGACATCAATGCCCAGCAGCGGCTCGCCCTGGAGAGCCGTCTCCGCATCCCGCTGATCACCGGCCGGGATGTCATCCACGGCCACCGCACCGTGTGGCCGATCCCCCTCGGCCTCGCGGCATCCTTCGATCCGGCGATGGCCGAAGCCGCCTACACCGCCATCGCCCGGGAGGCCCGGGCCGACGGCATCCACTGGACCTTCACGCCCATGCTCGACATCGGCCGGGATCCCCGCTGGGGCCGGGTCGCCGAGGGACCCGGCGAGGATGTCCACCTCGCCAGCCGCCTGGCCGGGGCGATGGTGCGCGGGATACAGGGCCCGGACATGGCGGCGCCGGACCGCATGCTCGCCTGCGCCAAGCATTTCGTCGCCTACGGCTGCGCCGAGGGCGGGCGCGACTACGACACCGCGGACCTCGGCGAGCGGAGCCTGCGCGACACCTACCTGCCGCCGTTCAAGGCCGCCATCGACGCCGGCTGCGCCAGCGTCATGGCCGCCTTCAACGAGGTGTCCGGCGTGCCGATGCACAGCCACCGGGAGCTCCTCACCGACACCCTGAAGACGGCGTGGCGCTGGGACGGCTTCGTGGTCAGCGACTGGAACGGCCCCTTGGAGCTGACCGCCCACGGTGTCGCCGCGGACCGCGCTGACGCCGCCGCCCTGGCGGTGAACGCCGGGGTGGACATGGACATGGTGGACGGCCTGTACCGCGAGCACCTCGCCCAGCAGGTGCGCACCGGTACGGTCCCGCTGGCGCGCATCGACGACGCGGTGCGCCGGGTGCTGCGCGGCAAGATCCGCGCCGGCCTGTTCGAACAGCCGTTCACCGACGAGACCCTGGCGGCCCGGGTGCAGTTCACCGACGCGCACCGGGCGAGCGCCCGCACCGCCGCCCGTCATGCGACCGTGCTGCTGAAGAACGCCGGTGTCCTGCCGCTAGCCAAGGACGGCCTGCGGCTGGCCCTGGTCGGCCCCCTCCACGACACCACCCGGGAACTGCTCGGCACCTGGACCCTGGACTACCGGCTCGACGAGACGCCGACCATCGCCCAGGCGATCCGCGCCGCATTGGGCCCCGCCGCCAAGCTCGACGCGGCGGCCAACCACCGCTTCGACGAGGCGGCCCTGCGCGCCCGGCACGGGATCGATGCGGTGATCGTGGTGCTCGGCGAGCATCCCCTGCGCGGCGGCGAGGCGAACAGCGTGATGGATCTCGGGCTGCCGCCGGGCCAGCTCGACTTCCTCCGCGCGGTGCACGCCCAGGGCCGGCCCGTGGTCGCCATCGTCCTCGCCGGCCGGGCCCTGGCCCTGACCGAGGTCCTGCCGTACTGCGACGCCCTGCTATTCGCCCTCCACGGCGGCAGCGAGACCGGTCCCGCCCTGGCCGAGATCCTGTTCGGCGACCAGGAGGCCGCGGGCCGTCTGCCGGTAAGCCTGCCCCGGCGCACCGGGGCGGTGCCCTGCCATTACGACCGCCGGCCGAGCGGCCGGCCCCACGATCCGGTCGCGAGCAGCCGGTATGTGGACGGGCCCGACGACGCCCTGTTCCCGTTCGGATTCGGGCTCGGCTACACCACCTTTGCCTACGGCCCGGTGGATGCGGGCGACGGCCGGCTGGCGGCGGACGGGACGATCACCCTCGCCTGCACGGTCACCAACACCGGCCGGCGGGCCGGGAGCGAGGTGGTCCAGTGCTACATCCGCGACCGGGTCGCCTCGGTCACCCGGCCGGTACGCCAGCTCAAGGGCTTCGAACGCATCGTCCTCGCCCCGGGCGAAAGCCGCCGGGTGACGTTCACCCTCACCGCCGCGGATCTCGCCTTCACCCGCCGGGACATGACCCACGGCTGGGAGGCCGGCGACTTCCTCGCCTGGATCGGCCCCCACAGCCGCGCCGGCGGCGAAGCCGCGTTCACCCTGGTCGGGTGAGGCGGGACGCCTGCGGCGGGCCTGGCGCAGAGACGCAGAGGAGCGCAGAGGAAGACGGGAATCTGGACAAACCGATCTTCACCCCCTCTGCGCCCTCTGCGGGACTTTGCGCCTCTACGCAGGGCCCGCCGCAGGCGTCAGAGGGATCCGCCGCCGATCACTTCCGGCCGGCGACCGTGAGCAGTTCGATCTCGGCGTCCTTGGTCCAGTTGCCGTTGCTCAGCTTGGCGCCGACGCTGGGGTACTTCGCGGCCAGGGCGGGCAGTTCGGTCATCGGGAAATCGCCGAGTTCCGGGTAGACCAGGACCTTGCCGGCGATCTTGCCGCCCTTCACCGCTTCCAGGCCGGTGATGGCCCCGCCCATGCCGCTCACCGCACCCACCGAGAGGTTGGTGTCGAGGCGGTCCTCCAGCACCTTGTTCAGCACCACTTCCATGTCCTCCATGGTGCTGCCGCTGGTGCCGATGAAGTAAAGGTGCTTGCCGCAGTACACGTCGAGATCGATGGGGCCGGAGACATCCGCGGGGATGCCGGCGAAGATGTTGACGATGCCGCCGCGCCGGGATTCGCGCACGCACTCGGCGACCACCGCCGGGACGGGAACCATGACCATGTGGTAGCTGGCCAGCTCCTCGCGGTGGTCCTTGTGGATGTCGACCATGCGCAGGGGCACGCCCCGCAGCTTGGCCAGGGCGTCGGCCTTGGGCACGAAGGATTCCAGGCGGATCTTGTTGCGGTCGATGCCCTCGACGGACAGGCCGGGGGTGTCCATGAACAACAGGCGGATGACCGCCATGGAGCCCATGGGACCGGCGGCGCCGATCACATGCACATGGTCGTGGGGCCGCACTTCGCCGCTCGACGGGATGATGCGCAGGGCCTCGCGGAAGTTGGCCCCGGTATCGCCGGCGAAACGGACATTGCCGTAGTGGACCCGGCCGAGGGGCAGGTTCACCGGGCGGAGGAAGCGCTGCTCGCACTGGGCGACCAGGACCAATCCCTCGTTGGCGACCTTGGCGACCACGGTTTCCAGCAGCCCCGCGTCGGCGCCGGCGAACAGCAGGTCGTCGACGGACTTGTCGGCGACATCCTCGGGCCGCACGCAGGTGAAGCCCTCGGGCGGGGTGCAGGAGCCCAGGCAGAGCAGCTTGGCGCTGCGCTTGAAGTCCATGCCATGGAACGACGGCTTGACCCCCGGTGAGACCACCAGGAGCACCGTCCCGCCGGGCTTGAGGGTCTGGCGTTCGCGGTGGATGAAGGCCTCTTCGACGCAGGCCCAGGGCTCGACCAGGGCGAGCTGGCTGGCGCTGCGCTCGTCCGGGACGGGGACGAGGTAGCTGGTGCCGTCCGCTGCGATCGTGGTCCGCTCATCGAGCAGCACGTACTCCTGCAGACCGCCCTCGAAATTGTAGCCGAAGGCGCCGTTGCTCGACGCGGTGCGCAGGTCGCGCCAGTCCGCCTGGACCAGATAGCGTCCGCCCGTCTTCACCGAGGTGACCTTGGCACCGGTCTCGACGACCCGGATGACCACCTCATGGCCGGGCACGGTGGGCTTGTCGCCGGGGACGTAGCTCGGGATCTCGGTCAGCACTTCCGGGGAGAGATGCTTGAGCACCGGGCTCTTGCGCACATGCCCGTCGAACTGGTGGAGCAGCTTCATGTCGCTGAAGCACAGGCCCACGCACTCGACCTTGCCGAGGATCTGGGTCGGCCCGGGCCGATGGACCGGCTTCGCGGGGTTGACCTCCAGCTTGTCGGGGCCGACGAGCTGGATCGCGGACTGGCTGGAGGGGATGGCGATGGAAGCGCTCATGGCCGTGATTGCATCACGCCGGCCGGCAAGGCAAACCCCAACCGCCCATCCGCGGCCGGCATGCGCGCGGGCATGGACATCCATGCCGATGCGCCGGGGGTTGTGCGGTTGCCAGCCGACCGCACAGGTGCGCCTGGGTCGGCTCAGGGAGGGATGGGGATCAGGAAGTCATTCCGTACCATCGCCTCGCCTTCCCGTCCGGTCAGGAGTCGCAGCAGGGCGTCCTGGTGCGCGGACCACCCTCCGTCGGGTCCCAGCGGTATCCTGAGCCAGACCCGCCAGGCGATGGGATAGCTGCCATCGAGCAGGGTCGTCTCGGTACATGGCACTGGTGCCGAGGCGGTTCCCGTCCGGACCTGCACATCACGGACAGCGGCCGGATCCCATGGCCATCCGGCGCCGATGACGCCGATGCTTGCGGGATCGCCGGCGATGGCTGCGAGCAGCGGCGTGGTGCCACCTGGCAGTTCCGGTACGGCTGGGCTCATCGGACCCCGGAGCAGGACCAATCGCCAGAACTGCGCCATCGCACCGGTGGTCACGGGCCTGGACAAGGGACTCGGCGGTCGGGCCGCCAGTGGTCCCTCGACCCCCAGCTCGCCCCAGGTGGCCACGGGAGCCCGTCCACGTCGGCGGTCCCGGCCAAACAGGGCATCCAGATCCGCCAATGACACGTCGCCGATCGGATTGCCCGCGTGGACGATGATGCGCGCGCCGCTGACGGCCACCGGCACATGGTGGAATCCATCCCCGGTCCAGGCCTGTCTCCGGGACGCGGCGGCGGATCGCCCCCATTCCTCTTCAAGAAATACGATGTTTCCCGCGCCATGGTGGGCGATCAGGGCCGCCGTGGCAGGAGGCCACATCTCACGCTCCCGACCAGGTTCGGTCTCGACCTTCATTCCAGGCTGTCGTTCCACCAACTCCTCTGCGACGAAAGTGGCAAGATTCGAGAGGGGCAGGTGGCACTCGATGTGCAGACGACCGTCTGGAGCCCGGCCACCGTCATCGGCGGCGCCCAGGGTCGAGGCGACCAGGGAGACCACGAACACGCAGATGCGGACGCAGGGTTCCATGCCAAGCACTCTCGGCAGCCAACCGTCCGTACAATCCCGGTCATGGTGCGCCGAGAAGGGCGGCCCCACGTCAGGCCGATGGTCAGTCCAGCGACCCGTCCCAGTCCGCCAGGATCCTCGCCCGCTGGTCGCTGGCGCAGGCCGAGAACAACTCATCGCAGTCGCCGGCGATGAAGCGGTCGAGGGCGTAGCCGGTCCAGCCGACGCGGTGGTCGGTGATCCGGTTCTGGGGGAAGTTGTAGGTGCGGATGCGGTCCGAGCGGTCACCGCTGCCGACCTGGGTCCGGCGCAGGTCGGACCGGCTCGCGGCCAGACGCTCCTGTTCCGCCTGGAGCAGGCGGGAGCGCAGCCATTTGAGGGCCTTCTCCTTGTTTTGCACCTGGCTGCGCTCCTCTTGGCAGAGGACCGCCACGCCGCTCGGCTTGTGCAGGATGCGCACCGCCGATTCGGTCTTGTTCACATGCTGGCCGCCGGCGCCGCCGCTCTTCTGGGTGGTGATCTCGAGATCGTCGGGGCGGAGCACGAACTCCGCCTCGGTGGCCTCGGGAAGGACCGCCACGGTCGCGGCGCTGGTGTGGATGCGGCCCTGGGCCTCGGTCTCGGGGACGCGCTGGACCCGGTGGCCGCCGGTCTCGAAGCGGAGGACGCCGCTCGCGCCCAGGCCCTCCCGGTCGGTGCCTTTGACCAGGAAGGCGATCTCCTTGTAGCCGCCCCGCTCGCCGGGACTGGCATTGAGCAGTTCCAGACGCAACCCCCGGCCCGGGAGCCAGAACTGGTACATGCGCACCAGGTCGCCCGCGAACAGGGCGGCCTCGTCGCCGCCGGTGCCGGCGCGGATCTCGATCACCGCCGGACGGCGATCCGCCTCGCCACCGCTGGCCACCCCGGCTTCGATCGTCGCGAGCAGCTCCCGCTGCCGATCGCGCAGGCGGGGGATCTCCTCCTCGGCCAGGGCGCGCATCTCGGGATCGGTGCGCAGGGCGTCCAGCTCCCCGAGTTCCCGCTCCGCAGCACGCCAGGCGAGCCAGGGCTCCACCACCTCGGACAGGCGGGCATGTCGGCGCAGTTCACCGGGATACTCCGACGAGCCGGCGAAACCGGGGTCCGCCAGCCGCTCGGTGGACTGGCGGTGGCGGGCCACCAGGGCATCAAGATGGCGGTGCAGGTCGGACATCGGCGCGGTGCTGGGGGATGATGGGACCACTGCCAAACGCAAGAACCCGCCGGATGACCGGCGGGTTCCTGGAGCCTGATCCGGGTGGGATCAGATCTTCTTCTTGAGCAGGCTGGTCAGGCTGCTGCCGGCCTTGGCGCCGAACTTGTTGCCGAACTTCTCGACGCGGCCAGCGGTATCGAGGATGCGCTGGGTGCCGGTGTAGAACGGGTGGGAGCTCGACGAGACGTCGACCTTGCACAGCGGGTACTCGGTACCGTCGATGACGACCTTCTGGTCGCACTTGACGGTGCTGAGCACCTTGAACTGGGCACCGGTGATGGTGTCCTGGAAGATCACCGGGCGGGTGCCGGGATGGATGTCAGCCTTCATGGATCAGCCCTTCTTCTTGTCGGTCTTGGCGGCCTTCTCGGCCTTGGCGGGCTTCTCGGCCTTGTCGGCCTTCTTGCCCTTCTTGTCCTTGTCATCGCCCTCGGCAGGCGCGGCATCGGCGGCGGCCTTGGCCTCGGCGTCAGCCTTGGCACGGGCCTCCCGGGCGGCGATCTGCTCGGCCAGGGTCGGGGCGTTCGGATCGGCGTTGACGATCTCGACCTGGATCTCGACCGGGACGTTCTTGTGGAGGCGGACCTCGACGGTGAACGTGCCGAGCTTGCGCAGCTTGTCGTGCAGGTGGATCTGCTTGGAATCGACCTGGTAGCCGACCGCGGCGAGGGCCGCGACGAGCTCCTTGGTGCCGATCGAGCCGAACAGCACGTCGTCGTGGCTGACCCGGGCCTTGAGGCTGAGCTTGAGCCCGAGCATCTTCTGCTTGAGCTGGCCGGCCTTGGCCTCGCGCTCGGACTCGGCCTTGGCGGCCTTCTCGCGCAGGACCTCGATCTGACGCTTGGCGGCGCCCTCGGCGGACACCGCGAGGCCGTAGGGGAACAGGTAGTTGCGGGCGAAGCCGGGGGCGACGCGGACGAGATCGCCCATGTTGCCGACCTTCAGCACGTCCTTGACGAGGAGGACTTCCTTCTTCTTGGCCATGATGGGTCCTTCCTCACTCGCCCAGGAAGGGCAGCAGGGCCAGGAAGCGGGCGCGCTTCACGGCGAGGGTGAGCTGGCGCTGGTAGAAGGCGGAAGTGCCGTTGCGCTTGCGGCCCTGGAGCTTGCCCTGGCCGGTGACGTGGCGGTGCAGGGTCTCGATATCGCGGTAGTCGATCTCGTAGGTGCCCTCCTTCTCGAAGCGGCAGGCCTTGGGGGCCTCGACCTTCTTGGCGCGCTTCTTCTTGAACTTGCCCTTGGGGCCCTTGGCTGACATCGGTTTCATCGGATGGTATCTCGCTGAGACGGAATGGTGATGAGGATGGGTGATGGGATCAGAACGGCGGCTCGTCGTCGCCGGCCGGGGGGGCCGGGGCGCGGGACGGAGCCGGGCGCTCACTGCGCTCCGGACGCTCGCTGCGTTCCATGGGCGCTTCGGTGTCGCCGGCCTCGGCAGGGGCCCCGTCGCCGCGACCGCGGCTGGCGAGGAACTGCACGGTGTCGGCGACGACCTTGAGCTTGGAACGCTTCTGGCCGTCCTTCTTGTCTTCCCAGGAATCGAGGCGCAGTCGCCCCTCGACGAAGGCCGGGCTGCCCTTGGTCAGGTATTGCCCGACCAGTTCGGCGGTGCGGCCCCAGGCTTCGACATCGACAAAGGTGGTGTCCTCCTTCATCTGCCCATCAGCGCCCTTGTAGCGGCGGTTGATGGCCAGACCGAAGTCGGCCACGGCACGCTCGTTGGCGAAGAACCGGACCTGGGGATCCCGGGTCAGGTTGCCCGCGAGCATCACCTTGTTGTAGTTGAGGGACATGCCGTCCTCACATCTCGGCGGCAGCCGCGGCAGCCTTGGCGGCGGCGGCGGCGATGCGGGCCTCGGCGGTCTTGGCGCGCTGCGTCTTGATCCGCTCGAGCTCCTTGCCCGGGCGGGCGACGATCAGCTGGCGCAGGACGGTGCCGCCGAGCTTGGCGCGGCGCTCGATCCGCTCGATGGCGGCCGGCTCGGCGCTGAAGTAGGCGTTGAGGTACAGGGCGCTGGTCTCGCCGTCGATCGGGTAGGCGAGGGAGCGCTCCTCCCACTTGTCGAGTTCGAGGAAGGCGGCGCCTTCGGTCTCGAAGGTCTGGCGCACGGCGGCCAGGGTGCCTTCGTAGTCGGTGCGGGCGGCGGCGGCACGGACGAGGATCGTGGCCTCGTAGGTGCGACGGGGGTCGGTCATGGGGTTTCCGTTCATGGTCCCGGGTGGGGGGAGGGCCTTGTGGGCCCCCGAACGCGGCCGCGGATGCGGCCGGCGAGGTTGGAGTTGTCAGGTCCGCCAGCGGAGGCTGGCGGATCCCGCCGTCACTTGGCGGCGGGCTTGGCGGTGCCCTTGGTGGCGACGACCGGCTTGGCCAGGGCGAGCGCCATGCGGGACTTGCTGCGGGCGGCGGTGTTCGCGTGGATCACCTTGGCGCTCGCGGCCTGGTCGAGGCGCTTGGTCAGACGCTCATAGGCGGTCTGGGCCTCGGCGGGCTTGCCGTCATTGTGGGCGCGCAGGACCTGCTTGCGCAGGGTCTTGAGCTCGGTGAGCCGGGCCTTGTTGCGGAGGCGGCGGGACTCGTTCTGGCGGAGGCGCTTCTTCGCGCTTTCGGTGTGAGGCATCGTTCATCCTGTGGCAGCGGGACATTCCGCCGGAAAATGGAGGCGGGTTAGCCGCCTTGGAGCTTGGTGAGACGGACAGAGGCATCGCGGAATCCGAGGTCGATGGCCATCAGCCGATTGTAGTCGGCGATCGCTTCGTCCTTGCGGCCGAGGGCTTCGAGGACGCGCGCCCGCTGGTAGCGCACTTCCTTCGCCTCGTCCGCCGCTTCGTCCTCTGCAAGAGCGAGGTAAGCATCATATTGCTGCCTGGCAAGATCAAGCAGATTCTTCTTAGCGAAGCACCAGCCGAGGTAGCGGAGGCTCGACCGCTTGAGCCGGGCATCGTTGACCGAGCGCTGGAATTCCGCCGCTGCGCCCTCGACATCGCCGCCCTTGGCGAGGCGCAAACCCAACTGGTAACGGTGGTTCATGTCGGTCGGCTGGCGCTCGATGCGGCGCCGGAACTCGCTGATCTCGGCACTGGCGAGGGCCTTGTCGGCCTCCTCGGCCCCCTGCCCGGCGGCCTTGGCCTTCTCCGCCGTCCGGCGCAGGTCCGCCAGATCAAGATCGGCGAGCTGGCACGACACGATGAAGTCGGTGGGGTCGAGCCGCTGGGCCTCGGCCAGGGCGGCCCGGGCCTCGTCACCGCTGCCGTACCGGGCCAGGATGGTGCCCTTCTTGATCCACAGGGCCTTGTCGCCTGGGCTGACCTTGAGCTCCTCTTCGAGATAGCCCAGGACCTCCTTGGCATCTTCGGGGGTGCGGATCATCCGGTTCATCACCTCGGCCTTGCGCGCCCCGGTGTCGCTGGCGAGCTGGCTCCGGTAGTCGCCGGTGGCTCCCGCCTGGTTGCGCTTGAGCATCGACTTGAGGGCTTCCCAGTTCTTCAGGACCTTGCCGGCCTCGGGATGGGTGGGCATGGCGCGATCCAGCTCATGGATCGTGCGCAGGCCGTTGTCGAGCAGCTTTTCATCCTTCTGGCCGCCGGCCTTGAACCGCTCGATGTAGACGTGGGCCAGGTTCCACAGGCACTTCTCGTGGAAGAGGCCGGTGCTGCGCGCCTCTTCATAATAAAGGATGGCCACATCGGCCATCGGCTTGGCCCCGGCCGCGGCGGCCTGCTGGGCCGTGAAGCCGCATTCATACAGGGTCTTGTTGTCGTAGACCTTGAACAGCCGTTTCACAGCGGTGGCGAAGAGCTTCTGCGGATCCTTGGAGAAGGAGGGGATGGCGACGGTCAGGTTGCCGAACAGCCCCGCCTTGTCGCCGAGCTTGGCCTTCCGCTTCGCCGCGTCGCAGAGGATCCGATGGACCTCCACATTACCGGGGTCCACGTCGACGCACTCGGCGATCGTCTCGAAGACGATCTCGAAGTGGTTGCGATCCAGGCTTTGCTTGGCGCGGGCGAGGTGCTTGGAGAGGTCGACCATGGCGTAGTGTCCCGGGATCGTGTCGGGCAGACCCGATGCCGATTGATGACGGAGAGGGGACTATAGACTGCTCTCCCATGGCTCAAGCCACCCCGGCCCCGGACGCCGCCACCGTCTATCCCACGCATCCGACCCTGATCTGCTACCCGCATCCGGTCCTGCGCCGCAAGGCGGAGCCGGTCATGGTGTTCGATCAGGCCCTCCGTGACTTCTGCGCGCGCATGTTCGCGGTGATGGAGATGGAGCGCGGTGTCGGCCTGGCCGCACCCCAGGTCGCCGTCTCACGGCGGATCTTTGTCACCGACCATGCCCGCAAGAAGGGCGAAGGTCCCGGGGAACCCCGGGTCTGGATCAACCCGCGCATCGAAAACGGCGATGGGGAGACGGTCTACGAGGAAGGCTGCCTGTCGTTCCCGGGCATCTATGCCAAGGTCCGCCGCCACAACCGCTTCGACATCCTCTGGCAGGACGAGTTCGGCCAGGAGCACCGCCAGTCCCTGGACGTGGGGGCAGGGGATTTCCTTGGCATCGTGGTCCAGCACGAGCTCGACCATCTGGACGGCGTGGTGTTCGTCGACCATCTCACCACCCTGCAGCTCGGACTGTGCCGGCGGCGGCTGAAGGAGTTGGAAAAAGACTACCGTCAGTCCACGGGCAGCGCCGGACTGGTGCTGCGGCGCTGACCCATGAGCGGATTCCAGCTCCCGCACGACCAGGACCGCCTGGCCGATCTCGGCCGCTTGGCCGGCGCCCTGGCGCACGAGATCAAGAATCCCCTCGGCGTGGTGCTGATGAATGCGGATCTGGTCCTGGGCGCGCGGCCGGCGGGGATCGAGGATGCGGCATGGATCCGCCTCCAGGCGCGGATGCACCGGGTGCGCGACGCCGCCGCCAACCTCCAGGGCACCGTCCAGGGGTTCCTCGCCTACGCCAAGCCGGACCAGCCGGATCCCCAGCCGGTGGACGTGAACCAGGTGCTCGGCGCCCTGGTCGAGGAGCTCTCCGAGGGTTTCGCCGAGGACGGCATCCAGACCGTCTTCCATCCCGAGGAGGCGATGCTGCTGGTGCCCGCCGACCGGGCCCACCTGCGCTCCGTGTTCCTCAACATCCTCCTCAACGCCCGCGACGCCCTGCGTGATCGGGAGGGCGGCCGACGCATCCTCATCGTCAGCCGGGCCGGTCAGGGCACGGTGCGCACGGTGATCGCCAACAACGGCCCGCCCCTGCCGGAGCGGATCGCCTCCCACCTGTTCCAGCCCTTCGTGTCAGGCAAGGAGCACGGCACCGGACTCGGCCTGGCAATCGTCCGCCGGCTGGTGGAGCTCCATCGCGGCACCGTCAAGGTGACCTCGGACCCCACCCAGGGCGTGTCCTTCGCCATCGAACTGCCCACCCGCCTCGGCCCGGTGAAACCGCGCCTGGCCATCACCTCCGCCGCCCGGCCACCGCGCCGGCGCCGGCGCACCCCCGCGAACTGAGCCCCCATGGCGAACATCCTGGTCATCGACGACAACCCCGCCAACCGCGAGACCTACGCCGACATCCTGGAGGGCGACGGCCATACGGTCGTCACCGCCCCGAGCGGCGAGGAGGGCCTGGCCCGGCTCGGCGGGGCGGCGATCGATGCGGTGATCTGCGACCTGCGCCTGCCCAACCTGGACGGGCTGGCGACCATGGAGCTGGCCCATGAGCGCCATCCTGGGCTGCCGTGGATCCTGGTCACCGGCCACGGCAATGAGGAGACCGCGGTCAGCGCCATCAAGCAGGGCGCCTTCAACTACCTGACCAAGCCGGTGGATCTGGGCCGGCTCAAGGCGGCGGTGGAATCGGCGATCCGTCTCGCCGCGGCGAACCGCGAGAACCGCCAGCTCCGACGGGAGCTCGGCTACGACGAGGCCCTGGCGCGGATCGTCGGCACGTCGTCGGCGGTGCGCCAGATGAAGGCGCTGATCAAGCAGGTGGCCGGCACCGACGCCACCGTGCTCATCGACGGCGAGAGCGGCACCGGCAAGGAGCTGGTCGCCGATGCGGTCCACGCCCTGAGCCAGCGGGCCTCGCGCCCCTACGTGAAGATCAACACCGCGGCGATCCCCCGCGAACTGCTGGAGAGCGAACTGTTCGGCCATGAGCGCGGCTCGTTCACCGGCGCGGTGGCGCTCAAAAAGGGCAAGTTCGAGGCCGCCGACGGCGGCACGGTCTTCCTCGACGAGATCGGCGAGATGCCCCTCGACAGCCAGGTGAAGCTCCTGCGCGTGCTCCAGGACGGCTCGTTCAGCCGGGTCGGCGGCAACCAGGCCCTGCGCGCGGACGTGCGGCTGGTCTGCGCCACCAACCGCGACCTGAAGGCGGAGGTCCTCGCCAGCCGTTTCCGCATGGACCTCTACTACCGGCTGAACGTGGTGAACATCCGGGTCCCGCCGCTGCGCGAGCGGCGCGAGGACATCCCGCTCCTCGCCTCGGCCTTCGTCGACCGGCTGAACCGCAAGCACCACCAGGAGAAGACCCTCTCCGAGGGGGTCCTCGCCCAGCTCCGCCGGCAACCCTGGCAGGGCAACATCCGCGAATTGGAGAACGCCGTCGAGCGGCTGTTCATCCTCGCCCCGGGCCGGGTCATCGACGGCGATGCCAGCACCCTGCCCGCGATGCCGGAGCCGCCGCAGCACAAGGCGCCGGCCAGCCAGGACGACGCCGTCCAGGCCCTGGTCGGACTCACCCTCCCGGAGGTCGAGAAACGCATCCTGCTCGCCACCCTCGCCCACTGCGGCGGCAACAAGAGCCGGGCGGCGCGCATGCTCGCCATCGGCGTGAAGACCCTCTACCGCAAGCTGGAGGAATACGGACTGGGGACCGGCGAGTGAGGCGATGATCCTCCTCGTCAACGACGACGGCATCGACGCCCCCGGCCTGCGGGCGCTCTATGCGGCATTGCGCACCGCCGGGCTCGGCCCGGTGCTCGCCGTGGCGCCGGCCCAGGAGCGCAGCGGCCAGTCGCACGCCATCACCATCGGCCGTCCGCTGCGGGTCGAGGCCCGCCACGAACCGGGATTCTTCGGCTTCGCCATCGACGGCACGCCGGCGGACTGCGTGAAGGTCGCGCTCGACGGCCTGTGCGCCCGGGCCCCGGACCTGGTGGTCAGCGGGGTGAACGACGGTCCGAACGCCGGGCGCTCCATCTTCTATTCCGGCACCCTCGGCGCCGCGATGGAGGCGGTGGTCCTCGGCCACCCGGCCCTGGCGGTGAGCCGGGCCCGGGGCGAGGGCGGCTTCGCCCCGGCGGCGGCCGCCGCCGCCGGCTGGGCCGGCAGGCTCCTCGCTACGCGGACCGGGCCGATGCTGGTCAATCTCAACCTCCCCGCCGGACCCGCGGGGGCGTGGCGCGACACGCGGGTCTGCCGCCACGGCCTGGGCGGCTTCCGGGAGGGGTATGTGGCGGCCCGGGACCGGGACGGCCGGCCGGGTTGGCTGCTCAACGGCACCTGGCAGCCGGGCGCCGCCGGCGACGACGCCGCCCTGCTCAGCGAGGGCCATCCCACGGTGACCCTCCTCCGACCGGACCTCAACGGCGACCAGGGGATCCTGACGGCCCTGGCGGAAGCCTGATGCGCTGGGCGGCGGCAGCGGTCCTGCTCGCCGCCGTCGCGCCGGGCCCGGCGGCGGCGGCGGACGACGACGAGGCCTTCGACGTCACCGAGATCATCATCGACAAGGCGATGGCCGGGCTGCAGCTCGCCGCGATCCTCGGCCCGCGGGAGGCCCTGGGTGATTCCGGCCGGCGGGATGCGGGCTTTGCGCGCTGGCCATGGGCCGATGGCGAGCACGGCTACGCCCTGCCGGCGGATGGGCTTCCGGGCGGGAAGCGCCTGGTCTGGCGGCTGTCGGCGGAGACCGGCGACCTCCAGGACCTCGACTCGGTGCGCGAGCGGATCGAAATCCTGGTCGAGGGGTCCTGGCGCTATGGCGTCTCCGCGGCGGTGGATGCCATCGGCGACCGCCGGCTGTGGTCCGCGGATCTCCTCTGGCGGCCGGCCCAGGGGCCTTACGGGATCGTGCGCGCCGGCGGAGGCCCCCGGGTCCTGATCGATGACCGCGACCACGAGAGCGGCTTCGGCCTGGTCTATGATGTGGAACTGTACCCCGTCCAGCCGGTGATCGTCGGCCTGCGGGGGGAGTTCGGCTGGCTCGACGACGAAGCCAGCATCCGCCTGCGCGCCCAAGCCGGGATCAGCCTGTGGCATGTCGAGATCTACGGCGGTTGGGATGCGCTCGCCATCGGCCTGGCCGAGGCCAGCGGTCCCTACGCGGGGGCGCGCCTGCGCTGGTGAGTGCCGCCGGCCACCCGTTCACAGGCCGCCATGACTTCCCGATGGCATGCGCACCTGGACCCGTATCCACGAACGGATCGTGCACCGTCCCTCCCTTCGCCCCACCGGTCCAGCCGCCATCGTCCACGCCATCCTCGTCGGCGCCCTGGCCGGCTGCGCCGGCCAGCCCGAGGCCATCACCGTGGTCCCGCCGCCCACGGTGACGGTGGTCAACCCCGCCCCCGGCAGCGCGGACCGGGAGTTCGCCTTCCGGGCCACCGTGGTCCCGCGGACCGTGGTCCGGGTGGTGGCCGAGACCGCCGCCGGCCGGATCGTCGACCTGCGCGCGGAACCAGGCCAACGGGTGGTGGCGGGCGAGGTTCTCGCCCGGCTCGACGACCGGGAGATCGGCCTGCGCCGGGATCAGTCCGAAGCCGAGCGCACGCGCATGGCGGCGGCCCTGGCCCAGGCCCAGGCCCAGCAGGCCGAGACCCAGGCCACCCTCGACGACGCCCGGGCCCAGCTCCGCCGGGTCGCCGATCTGGTGGCGGGCGGGGGCGTCACCGCCGAGGCCCGGGACGGCCGCCAGGCCGCGGTGGCGGTGGCCGAGGCCCGCCTGCGCGCCGCCACCGCCCAGGTGGCCGCCGCCAAGGCGGACCTGCGTCGGCTGGATGCCCAACTGGCGGAACTCGCCCTCGCCCTGGAACGCACCGTGGTCACCGCCCCGGTGGCCGGAGTGGTGGTGGGCCGCGAGGTCGAGGTCGGCGACCGCCCGGCTCCGGGCACGACCCTGATGACCCTCGCCGAGGATGGGGTCGGCGAACTCGCCGCCGAGGTCCCCGAACGCCACCTGCCCGCCATCACCGTCGGCCAGGCGGCCACGGCGCGCATCCACGACGCCGAGATCCCCCTGACCGTGCGCCGGGTCGATGGCCTGACCGACACCCGTACCCGCACCGGCATCGTCCGCATGGCGGCCACCGGCGCCCTGCCGGCGGTGCTCGGGGCGGTGGTCATCGGACGCATCCCGGTGGCCACGGTCCATGGGCTGCGTCTGCCGCTGTCCGCCCTGCGCCGGGTCGATCCGGCCCTGGTCATGGTGGTGCGTGACGGCCGGGTGGCGGCCCGGCCGGTGGAACTGGCGTTCAGCGACGGCGCCACCGCGATCATCACCGCCGGCCTCGAGGCCGGCGATGTGGTCGTGGCCCGCGCCCCGGGCCTGGTCGAGGACGGCCAGGCGGTGCGCATCGTGGCGGCCACCGCGGCGGCTGATGCGCGATGAGCGGCAACCTCTCCTCGTGGGCGATCCGCCGGCCGGTCCCGCCCCTCGTCCTGTTCGTCCTCCTGTCCGTGCTCGGCATCGCCGGCTGGCACCGCCTGCCGGTGCAGAGCATGCCGGCGATCTCCGTCCCCCTGGTCCAGGTCGCCCTGGCCCAGGAAGGGGCCACCGCCGAGGACCTGGAGCGTCAGGTGGTGCGGCCGCTGGAGGCGGGTCTGGCGTCGAGCGCCGGCCTCAAGCGCATCACCTCGACCATCGGCGTCGGCAGCGCCACCATCCTCTGCGAGTTCCATCTGGAGGTCCCGGTGGACCGCGCCGCCACCCTGGTCCGCGATGCGGTGGACCGGGTCCGGCCGACCCTGCCCGCGGCCCTGCGCGACCCGACCATCGAGCGTTTCGAGAGCAACGGCGGGACCCTGCGCACCTGGACCCTGTCCGGGCCGTCGCGGACCCTGCGCGAACTGAGCGCCTTCGTAGACGACACGGTGCTGCCGGCATTGCAGGCGGTGCCCGGCATCGCCACCGCCCGGCGCGAGGGCGGCGTGCAGCGCGAGATCCACATCGAACTCGGTCGCGACGCCCTGCTCGTCCACGGCCTCTCCATCGATGCGGTCGAGGCCCTGGTCCGTGCGGCCCTGGTCGACCAGCCCGCCGGCATCCACGCCGCCCCGGCCGGCGAGCGCCTGCTCCGGGTCGCGGCGGTGGGCCGCGGCGACCTCCAGGCCCTGGCCGCCCTGCGCATCGCCCTGCCGCATGGCGGCAGCGCGCGGCTCGACGAGATCGCCACCCTGCGCGACGCCACCGCGGAACGCACCGCCATCGCCCGCCTCGATGGCGCCGAGGTCGTCGGCTTCTCCATCGAGCGGGCGAACGGCGCCAGCGAGACGGTGGTCGCGGATGCCGCGGATGCGGTGCTCGCCCGCCTGCGCAGCGCGCACCCATGGGCGGCCATCGAGCTGCGCACCGACATGGTCGCCGCCACCCGGGAGGCCTTCGAGGGCGCCATCTCCGCCCTGGTCGAGGGCGCCGTGCTGGCGATCCTGGTGGTCGGCATCTTCCTGCGCAACTGGCGGGCCACCGCGATCGCCGCGGTGGCCATCCCGTTGTCGATGATCCCCACCTTCGCGGTGATGTCGCTGCTCGGCTTCAGCCTCAACGGGGTGAGCCTGCTCGCCATCTCCCTGGTCGCCGGGGTGCTCGTCGACGACGCCATCGTGGAGATCGAGAACATCGTCCGCCACCAGCGGATGGGCCTCACGCCCTACCGCGCCGCCCTGGTCGCATCGGAGCACATCGGCCTGGCAGTGGTCGCCACCTCCCTGGTCATCGTCGCGGTGTTCGCCCCGGTATCGTTCATGCCGGGCATCGTCGGCCGCTTCTTCGTCGAGTTCGGCCTGACCATCGCCGTGGCGGTGCTGATGTCCCTGCTCGTCGCCCGCCTGCTCACGCCGTTGTTCGCGGCCTATCTGCTGCGCGACCCCACCGGCACCGACCACGGCCGGCCCGGCCGGCTCGGGCGCGCCTACCGCGCCCTGGTGGCCGGCTGCCTGCGCCGGCCGGTCCTGACCCTCGCCGCCGCCGGGATCCTCCTGGTCGCCAGCCTCGTCCTCATCCCCCTCCTGCCCACCGGGTTCGCCAGCGGCTCGGACCGCGGCATCAGCACCCTGCGCGTCCGCCTCCCCGCGGGCACGCCCCTGGCCGAGGCGGACCGGCGGATCGCCGAGGTGGTGGCGGTGATCCGCGCCCAACCCGACACCGCCAGCGTCTTCGCCTCCATCGCAGTGCCGGATTCGGTGATCACCACCACCTTGAAGCCGAAGCGCGGGCACCCGACCGCGACCTGGGAGGAGGCCCTGCGCCCCGCCCTGGCCGGCATCCCCGATATCCAGTCCGCTTTCCTCAATGAGAGCGGGGCCCGGGGCCTGGCCATCGCCCTGCGCGGTGATGATCCGGTGGAGCTGGCCGCGGCCCGGGACTCCCTCGCCGACGCCATGCGCACCCTGCCCGGACTGCACGCGGTCACCGCCGGCGAAAGCCGCCGCAACGAGACCGTGTTCGTGGCCCGTCAGGCCGAGACCGCCTCCCTGCGGGTGGATGGCACGGTGGTGGCCCGGACCCTGCAGCTCGCCACCCGCGGCGATGCGGCGCAGAACCTGCCCCAGGCCCCGACCGGCACCCAGCTCGTCCCGGTGCGCTTGAGCGCCGACCCGGGCCTGCGCACGGATGCCGCCGCCCTCCTCGCCCTGCGGGTGTCCCTGCCGGATGGCGGCTCGACCCCCCTCGCGGTGCTCGGCGACCTGCACTACAGCGACGGCCCCGACACCATCCAGCGGGCGGACCGCCAGCGCAGCGTGACCATCGAGGCGGACCTCGCCGCCGGCACGACCCTGGGCGAGGCCCTGGCCGCGGTCCAGGCCCTGCCGCAATGGACCGGGCTGCCCGCCGGGGTCCGCCCGGCGCCCCAGGGGGATGCGGAACTCCTCGGCGAACTGTTCACCGGCTTCGCCGCCGCAGCGGGCTTCGGGCTGCTCGCCATGTACCTGCTCCTGGTCCTCCTGTACCGGGACATCCTCCAGCCGCTGACCATCATCGGCACCCTGCCCCTGGCCATCGGCGGTGCCATCGTCGGCCTGGTCCTCAGTTCCAGCATGCTTGAACTGGCGGCGCTGATCGGCCTGCTCACCCTGCTCGGGATCGTGGCCAAGAACGCCATCCTGGTGGTGGACGAGGCGATCCAGGGCATCGGCCGGGGGCTGACCCCGGGCCGCGCCGCCCTGGCCGCCGCCGGGACCCGGGCCCGGCCGGTGGTCATGACCTCCCTGGCGATGATCGCCGGCATGCTCCCGATCGTCATCGGAACGGCCCCGGATGCGGCCTTCCGCCAGCCCATGGCCTGGGCGGTGATCGGCGGCCTGACCTCGTCGACCCTGCTCAGCCTGGTGGTGGTGCCGGCGGCGTTCCTGGTCATGCATCGCATTGCCGGCCGGGTCGGCCACCTGGGCGCCCGCCTGGTCCGGCTGCCGGACGCAAACGACCGCCGGGCCTGAGGCGGGGGCACCGCCACGGCGAGGATATCCGACCTTGCCCCGGGGGCGCGGTTCCCAGACTCGCCGCCTTCCGCGTCGGCTCGACCGATGCTCCGGCCCCGTCGCCGGCCCAGCCTGGGCCGGGGCGAGCGGGCCTCCCAAGCGGCCTCCGCCGCCATTGACATCCAGGACTCTCATGAGCGAAACCCACGAACTCGCCTCGCTGCCCGTCGGACGACTGCGGCAGCTGGCAGGCGAGCACCAGATCCCCAATCGCAGCCGCCTCGGTCGAGACGAACTCATCCAGGCCCTGTCTTCCATCCTCGATGCCCGCGCCAGCCAGATGGCGCCCCCGGCCGACGCCCCTGCGGCGACCGCCGAGGTCCCTGCTTCCGCCCCGGCGGAAGCGGCTTCCGTCGCGGTCCAGACCACCCTGGCCATGGCCGCCGGTGGCCTGACCCCGGTCATCGCCACCGCCGAGCCCGCGGCGAGCCCCGCCGGCGAACCGGAAGTCCTCGATATCTCCTCCCTCGTGTCCGATGCCGCCGCTCCGGTGGCCGCGGATGCGCCGGCACCCAGCGCCGACACCCCGGCCGGCGAACCCGCCCCCGGTGGCGATGGCGAGCCCGGTCAGGGCGAGCGTCGCCGTCGTCGCCGTCGTCGCCGTCGCCGTCGTGGCGGTGGTGGTGGCGATCAGGCCGGCCAGGGCGCCCCCGGCGCCGAGAACGGTCAGGATGACGGTGACGACGAGGGCGAGGACGACGGCGCCGACGAGGCCGCTCCCGCTCCCGCCTCCGATGCCAGCACTCCGGCGCCGGCACCGGCTCCGGTTGCCGCCGCACCCGCTCCGACCCCCTTCATCGACGCCTCGGCCCCCGCCGAACCCCGCCCGCCCCGGGAGCCGCGCCCGCCCCGGGAGCCCCGTAACCCGGAGCAGCGCCCGGCGGAGGCCCGCTCCAGCGAGGCCCGGCCCCAGGAGCCGCGTCCTCAGGACCAGCGACCCCAGGAGCCCCGCAGCCAGGAGCAGCGGCCCCAGGGCCAGGACCAGCGTCCGCCCCGGCCGCGCATCGACGGCCCGACCCGCCCGATGGGCGGCGTCCTCGACCGCCTGAAGGCATTCACCTCCGGCGTCCTCGACCTGTGCAGCCCCGACACCCCGAGCTGGGCCCAGCCCCGCCTGGCGGAGCTCCTGGCCGAGGCCGGCCTGGCCCAGACCCCGGCCAAGGGCGAGCCTCACCCGGACTTCCACCAGATCGTCGGCGAGGCCGAAGCC
>CAMCAC010000010.1 GCA_945872305.1 Candidatus Kuenenia stuttgartensis
CGGTGGGCGGCGGGGACCAGCCCGGGTGGCGCGCCGATGGCCCGGGCGGTGGCGATCTCCTCGCGCCGGCGGGGGCCGGTCGCCAGGGCCAGCCCGGCGACCACCGCCAGGGCCGCGCCCACCGCCGCCGCCGCGACCCAGGCCAGGGCCGCGGCGAGGGCGTCGGCCAGTTCCAGGGCGGTGCGGACACCGTCCGCCACATCGATGGGCAGGGCGTTCGGGGCCTCGCTGCGCAGGGCATCGAGCAGCCGGTCCTGGTCGGCTCCCGGCATCGCCGGCAGGGCGAGGATCCAGGTCGCATCGCCGCCCGCCAGGTCGTCGCGGTGGGCGTAGACGAAGAAGTTGGGGCGGAAACTGGTCCAGCGCACCGCCCGCAGGCCGACCACCGTGACCGCCCGGGTGGCGCCGGAGACGAGGAATTCCAGGCGGTCGCCGAGCCCGATGCCGAGCCGGTCGGCCCAGCGCTGCTCCACGCTGGCTTCGCCGGGGCCCTGGATCCAGCGCCCGGCCACGGTGCGGTCGCCGTCTTCGGGGGCGTCGCGCCAGGACAGCCGCTGCTCGCGGCGGCGGAAGAAGGTCGCCTCGTCGGAATCGGATCCGTCCCGGCGGGCGCTGAGCAGCCGGGCGGGGACGATGGGGCGCAGGGCCGCGGTGGCCCCGGCGGCGCTGGCAAGGTCCGCCAGGGGCTGCGCCTGGTCCGGCTGGACATCGATGAGGAAGGTGCCCGGACCGCCGCTCTGCGGCATCACCTCGGCCAGGAGCGAGGTGCGCAGGCAGAGCACCGCCGCGACCCCGGAGGACACCAGGGCGAGGCCGAGGCCGGTGAGCACCGCCTCGCCGCCGGGCCGCCCGCAGCCGCGCAGGGCCCAGCCCAGGGCGCCCCAGGTCCCGGCCAGGGGCAGCTGCCGGCCGAGCCGGCCGAGGCCGCGGACGAGCAGCCAGAGGGGTCCGGCGAGGATCGCCCCGGCGCCCAGGGTGGCCGCGGCGACCAGGCCCGCCTCGCCGCCCGCCACCGCCCCCAGACCGAGGGCGGTGGCGCCGGCGATGGCCGCCAGGGGCCAGAGCGCCGGTTCCGGCAGCGGGCGGCCCGGGGCGCCGGCACAGGCGGCCCGGACCGGGGCCAACGCCGCCGCCGGGGGCAGCAGGGTGGTCAGGGCGAGCACCGCGAGCACGGCACCGGTCCCGGGCAGGGCGAGGGGCATGCCCAGGGCCATCGCCGCCCCCGCCGCCACGGCGATGCCGAGTCCGCTGCCGACCAGGCCCGCCGCGAGCCCGGCGAGGGCACAGGCGCCCAGGGCCGCGCCGCCGGCCTGGGCCGGGGTCGCCCCGAGCACCCGGAGCAGCCGCAGGTCCGGCACCGCCGCCCGGCCCGCGAGCCGGCCGAGGACCACCGCCCCGGCGGCGCCCACCGCGCAGCCGAGGGCCGCGGCGAGCCCGAGCATGCGGGCGAGCCGTTCCTGGATCCGGCGGTCGCCGGCGACCACCGCCTGGGCGGTGCGCACCCGCAAGTCGCGGCCGACGCTGAACGGGCCCTCGGCGCGGTCGTTGTCATCGAGGCCGAGGGCCGTGTTCAGGGACTGGCGCAGACGGTCCGGCTGGGGGGTGTCGAGCCACCGGGTCCAGCCGACCCGGCTGCCCATGCCCGCCAGGCCGGTGGCCTCCAGATGACGGAGATCGAGGAGCACCGTCGGTCCGATGCTGAACGCACCGTCGACCAGGGGGCCGTCTTCCACCGTGCCGGCGATCAGTGCGGTCAGCCGGCCGAGACGGACTTCTGAGCCGACCGTGGCGCCGGTGCGGCGCAGGAACGCCGGATGGACGAGCACCGCGGCGCTGGCGGCGCGCAGGGCCGCCACATTCCCGGCCCAGGCGCCGTGCAGGGGGAACGCCGCATCGGCGGCGACGAGCCGGATGGTGATCCGCCCGCCCCCGGCCCGGGCGATGGTGGTCAGGTCCGCGGTCTCCGCGGTCCGCAGGCCCGCCCCGAGCCGGTCCACGGTGGCGGCCTCGGTGGCCGACAGGGGGCGGTTGGCGAGCACCGCCAGGGGACCGCCGGCGCGCCGGGCGGCTTCGCTGCCGGTGCCTTCGACGACGGCGTCGGCGATGGTGGCCACCGCCACCGGCCCCGCCGCCGCCAGGGCGAGGCTGAGGGCGAGCAGGCCCAACCGGCCACGCAGGGCGCGCAGGAACCAGGCCCAGCGGCGGATCATGCGGCGACCGTCCGCCCGCCGTCCATGGCCACCCGGCGGTCCGCCTGGGCCGCCAGCTCGCCGTCATGGGTGACCAGCACCACCGCCACCCGGTCGGCCCGGGCGAGGCCGAGCAGGAGGTCCGCGACCGCAGTGCCGGTGCGCCGGTCCAGGCTGCCGGTCGGTTCATCGGCGAGGATCAGCGCCGGCCCCGGCGCCAGGGCCCGGGCCACCGCGACCCGCTGCCGTTCGCCCCCGGAGAGCTGGTGCGGGCGGTGGTGGCGGCGCTGGCCCAGGCCGACCCGGTCGAGCCAGCGGCCGGCGAGCGCCGCCGCATCGGTCCGGCCCGCCAGTTCGAGCGGCAGACGCACGTTCTCCTCGGCGGTGAGATCGGCGAACAGACGGAAATCCTGGAAGACGAAGCCGATCCGGGTGGCGCGCAGGCGCGCCCGGCCGGCCTCGTCGAGGGGCGCCAGGTCGCGGCCATCCACCGCCACCCGCCCCGCATCGGGCAGATCCAGGCCGGCGCAGCAGGCCAGCAGGGTGCTCTTGCCGGAGCCGGAGGGTCCGACCAGGGCGACGACCTCGCCGGCATGGACGAGCAGGTCCGCCCCGGCGAGCACCGGCACCGGGCCGGCGGGCCCGGCGAAGGTGCGGACGAGGCCGTTGGCCTCCAGGATCAGGGGGCGAGATGCGGGATCAGCCATGCGTGCACCTGCGCCGCGATGCGGCGATGGCCCTCGGGATTCGGGTGGATGCGGTCGGGGAGGTTGAGCTGGGGCACCATCGCCACCCCGGTCAGGAGCGAGGGCAGCAGCGGCGCCCGGTGGGCGGCGGCCACCGCCGGGAAGACCGCGGTGAAGTCGGCGCGGTCCTCGTCGGGGAAGCTGGTGGGCATCTCGATCCCGGCGAGCAGGGGGCGCGCCCCCGCGGCCTGGATCCGGGCGAGGATGCGGTCCAGGTTGGCGCGCATCGTCGCCGTCGGCAGGCCGCGCAGGCCGTCGTTGCCGCCCAGGCAGACGAACACCGCCGCGGGCCGGGCGGCGAGCAGGCGGTCGATCCGGCGCAGCCCGCCGGCGGTGGTGTCGCCCGACACCCCGGCATTGACCACCCGCCACTGCGCCGTGGTCGCCGCCGCGGACAGCCGCTGCTGAAGCAGCGCCGGCCAGGCCTGGTCCGGGTCGACACCAAACCCGGCGGTCAGGCTGTCGCCCAGGCACACCAGATCCGCCGCCGTCAGGGGCAGGACGAGCAGCAGGGCGACGAGGGCGCGCATGCCGGGGGACCGTGGAGCGGATGCGCTCCGGTTCCAGATCTCAGCCCTCCGGCTTGCACGCCCGGTTGACGGGCCGGCGTGATGCCTCCAGGGTCGGCCGAGGGGAGCCATGAACCTGCGAACATCCCTGGCCGTGGGTCTCGGATCGGCGGCCGTGGTCTGGGCCGTGGTCGGAACGCTGTGGGGTTGGCGCCAGATCCTCCAGGCGGACGCGGACCGGGTGGCGACCCTCACGGCGACGCTGGAGACCCTGGTGATCGAACCGCCGGATTCCGCGTCCCGGGCGATGCTGGTGGCGGCGTTGCAGGAGGCGGGGGAACGCTATCGCCACGTCGACGCCGGTGGGGGGAAGCCCCTGGTGGACATCCACCAGGACCGGCTGCGGCGCATCGCCACGGTCGTGGCGGATCCGGCATTCTCCGGATCCGCCACGGTCATCGCGGCGGCGATGCGGTTGCAGGAGATCCTCGACGCGAGCTGGTGAGGATCGCCCGCGCCCGCCTCACTTCGCCGGCAGCTCCCCGATCAGCGAGGCGCTGCACACCAGGAACCCGTCGCCGGCCTCGGGGCCGTGGGCGGTGACGGTGATCTCCGTCGCGCTGGCGGCTTTGGCATCCACCGGGATGTCGACGATGCGCGGGGTGTTGGGGATGGTCGGCGTGTGCGGGATCGGGTAGCGCGTGCCGTTGATGGTGATGCTGCCCTCACCGGCGGTGGCGCGTTCGAGCACCAGGCGGACCCAGGTCCGGCCGGCGCCGGTGGTGGCCGGGGTGGCCTTGACCGCCGCGGTCACCTGCTCGCCGGGGGCCAGGGGCTTGAGGATCACATCCGCGTAGCGTTGCACCCGGACCACGCCCGCCGGCAGGGTGCCGGTGATCGGCAATTGCACGCAGACCGCTTCGGTGGGTCGCAGTTCCAGATCGACGATGGCGGTGGCCGGGGCCTGGGCGGTGCGCAGGGCGCCGTCCGTCTCGGACCACAGCCGATCCACGGTGCCGGCGCCCAGGGTGGTGCCCGCCGGTGCGGCCAGGCGCAGGGCGATCCGCCGCGGCTGCGGTGTGTCGTTGTAGGCCACGGCGACCAGGGTGCCGGTCGCCGCATCCACGCTCGCCGCCAGCCACACATCCGGGTCCGACGAGGCGGTGCGCAGCATCCGCCCGCGCAGGTTGCGGACCAGGTGCAGGGCCCGGTATTCGCCCTCGTGGATGCCCATCCGCTGCCAGGGCTTGGCATCCGGCGGCAGCTTGGCGGGATCCACGCCCCACTGGGCATGGATCGCCCGGGCCTCGGCCTTGTCGGGGACGAGGAGCACGGACTGGAGGATGTCGCGCAGGTTCCAGATCGCCCGGCGCCGGGCGGTGAATCCCTGTTGCGACGAGGCATCCACCGCGCCGCCCCGGGCCGGCGCATCCCACAGATCATTGCACTCGGTGTTGTAGCCCTTCAGCCGCTTTCCGTAGCGCAGGTCGGTGTAGGCGGCGAGCACCTCGTAGCTGGCCAGGGTCCCCTGGGGCTCGCCCTGGTAGCGGTGGTCGCACACCCCGTCGAGGAGCTGCCACGCGGCGTCGATCATCGGCTTGTGGAGGATCTCCCAGCTCTGCCAGTGGTCCTCGTGCCAGCGGAAGCCGAAGCCGCCGACCAGGCGGGCCTCGGGGGCGACCTTTTTCAGCTCGGTGCCGGCGGCGACCAGGGTCTCGGTGTACCAGTCGCCGATCTGCCGGCCGGACCAGTAGGAGAACCGCGACGGATCGATCGCGAACAGGGTGGGTGCCCCCTGGTCGCGCTCCGGCCGCTTCGGGTCGCTGCGCCAGATCGGGCCGGCGGCGGCGTCGAAGACCTTGCGCTCGCGCTTGCCGTCCTTCACCAGCCGGCCCTCGATCCAGATCATGGAGGAGAGCGTGGCGCCGTTGTGGACCACCGGGTCCCCGGGGCGGATGCCGCGGTCGTTGGGCCAGGGCACCTGCTTGAAGCCGTCGAGCATGCGGCCGAGGTCGAGATACGGCTCGTTCCACCACTCGATGACCGCGTTGGAACCCAGGGACTTGGCCAGGGCGCCGATGCCCTGGCCGCTCTTCACCGCTCCGGCCCGCCAGTCGCCGCTGCCCGCCTGGGGCAGCTGCTGCTTGCGGTCGTAGATGCCGGAGACCATGAACCGGGTGCCCTTGTCCGGGGCCGGCAGGTCGATGCGCGCCGAGCCCCAGGCCTGGGCGACGCAGGTGCGGTTCGACCCCGGCCGCAGCTCGGCCAGGGTGCCGATGGCGCCCGGCGTGGTGGTGTGGAATCCGAAGATGCCCTCGGGGATCTCACGGCGGTCGTTCACCGCCATGGGAGTGCCGTCCACCGTCAGGGCCACCGGTTCCGGGGCGGTCGCCGGGAGCCAGCGGGCCCGCTCCACGCCGCGGATCGTGAACGCCACCTCGCCGACGCCGCGGCCATCGACGACGCCGACGGCGATGCGCCGCACGCGGCGGGTGTCGAGGGTGAAATCCTCGTCCCAGTTGCCGTCCACGCCGGGGCGGGTGCCCTCGGCATCGAAGAGGAATTCGGCCTGGCGCAGGTCGGCGAAGCGGATCAGGACCTCGCTCCCGGAGCGGGTCAGGGGGACCACGCTGTGCGCGTGCCACCAGGAGCCGTCTTCCTCCATCACCGCCACATCCACCGCGGTGTCGTGGCGCACCCGCGGAGTGGCGATGCGCACCCGGAGCCCGTCGTCGCCGGACATGTCCACGCTGTCGGACAGCTCATAGACCGCCCAGCGGGCGGTGTTCCATCCGCTGCGCCGGGTGCCGAGATCCCAGCGCACCGGATAGCCGTCGGCGGTGGCGGTCTCGCCACCGCGCCAGCCGCCGGCGCTGGCGCGGCCGGTGATGGCGCCGGTGATGTCGCGGCCCTGGAAGCGGCCGGTGAAACCGCCGCTGACAGAGCCGTCCGCCGCGGTCGACAGGGTGATCCGGTAGCGGGCCTCGGGATCGCCCTTCACCCACTGGTCATCACCGATCCGGGCCGCCAGGTCGATCACCAGCCCGCCGTCCGCCGCGCCGGTGGTGGCGGTGCCGGCGTGGGACCCCTTGTTGTATCCGGGGGCGCCCATCCCGGACACCGACCACACCCCGCGGCTGCGGATGGCGGTCAGTTCCAGGTCGGAGCGGGCGTCGGCACCGTCCTTGCCGGTGCGCACCAGGGCGCCGACCAGGACGATGCGCAGGCGGAGCAGGTCGACCGCCCGGACCACGGCGGCATCTTCGAGGGGCAGCACCCGCAGCGCCGGCTCGGCGGCGGGCAGGCAGGCGGTGGCGAGCAGCAGGCAGGCGGACAGGCGCATCGGGACTCCCGGACCCATGCCCAACGGCCGCGCCGCCGCGTCGTGACACCCGCGATCAGGGGCCGGGCCGCCAGACCTTCACCCCGTTGCGCATCGGCTCGGGGAAGGTGTCGAAGATCACGTTGCGCACCTTGTTCACATTCTGGTGGTAGATCTTCGCGCCGTTGAGGCCGGGCTTGGGCTCGACGAGGAGCATGACATGGTGGAACCCGTCGGTGTCGATGGTCAGCACATCCCCCGGCAGTGCCTCGTCCTTGGTGACCTCGCTGCCGAAATCGTAGCCGGGGACCTTGAAGCCGAGCTGCTGCATGCGGGTCGCGGGCAGATCCCAGCATTCGCCCCGGGCGACCTGCTGGCCGATCCGCCCGCCGGCGAACAGGAGCAGGGCCACGTTGGGCTCCGGCAGGATGCCGAGGTCCGGGCGCGCCGCCGCCAGGGTGGCGGAGATGGCCGGGAAGGGCAGGTCCTTGGCCATCTGCATCTTCGCCAGGTCGATGAGCTGCCAGCGGATCACGATGCCGGTCTTGGCCGCCGCCACCGACGGCTGGAGCACCCAGCGGGCCTGTTGGGCCTTTTTCCAATGGGCGGCGTCGTCGGGACCGAACCACGCCACCGGCGGCAGCCGGCCCTTGGGATAGGCGACCGCGAGGGGGCGGCTCTCCTCTCCGAGGAAGGCGCGGATCCCGGCCCGGCAGACCGCCTGGGCGCTCATGCTTGCGGCCCAGCCGGCGGCGGCGACCAGGACCGGGTCCGCGGTGGTCGCCGGCCGCCCGGCGAGGATCGCCACCGGTTCACCGCCGCCGAGCTTGCCGATCACCCCGGTTGCGGCGATCTGCAGGTTGTGGGTGAGCAGGGAGCGGGCCTTGGCCTCGGCGTCCGGGGCATCGCCCGCGGCGGCGCCGCCGAGCAGGACGAGGAGCAGGAGGAGGCGGTGCATCAGATGCGGACCTTGAAGATCGCCTTGCGGTAGAACGCCGGCTGGTCGTCGACGAACGGCAACGACGGCCGGTGGGCGTCCTCGGGGAAGAACACCGCCGCCAGGCCGGGCTCGACCCGCAGGCGGGTGTGCTCGATCCCGGCGCTGGCGAAGAAGCGGATGTCGCCGTCGGGCGTGAAGTCGTCCTCGACGGTCAGGCCGAGCACGCTGGTCCAGTCCATGGTCTCGCCGCCCTCCAGATTCACCTGGATGTCGATGTAGGTGCGATGGCCCTCGAAGCGGCGGACGGCGCGGTCCTTGGCGGTGCCCTGCTCGATGATGATGAACAGGTCGTCGCCCTCGATGGCGTGCTTGCCCTCGGCCAGGCCCTCGTGGCGGCGTTCCTTGAGGAAGGCCACCACCGCCGGGAAGCGGGGGTTGAGGTGCTGGTAGCGGGCGAGGTGGGCGACGGGGCAGAGGATCATGGTGGGGTCGATGTCAGCGCGGGGCGCTGAACTGGTCAAGGGTCTGGATCGCGTGGCGGTCGGTCATGCCGCTGATGCGGTCGGTCACCGCCAGCAGGCGGAGATAGGGGGTGGCGCCGGGCTGGGCCAGATCGAGGACCGCGCGGATCCGGCGCTGGACCGGGTCCGGGCGGTCCGCCAGGACCGCCGGCACCACCCGGTCGAGGAGGCCGGCGATCACCGACATGCCGCCGACCTCGGCGCGCTGCTTGTCGCGGTGCTGGTACAGGCGGGCGACGGCGAAGCGGGCGAGCCGGCGGAAGGCCGCCGCCAACGGCGTGCGCAGCACCAGGGCCGGCCCCTGGTCGCCGGCGACCAGGGCGTCTTCGTGCTCCAGGAATGCGGTCACCGCCGCCTGGATCAGGTGGCCGATGGCCCGGGCGCGCAGCTCGCCGAGCCGGTCCGCCTCGTCGCGCAGGCCGCTGTCACGGCCGCCGCACAGGGGCAGAAGCAGCCGGCGGGCCTCGGCGAAGGTCACCTGGCCGATCCGCCAGGCGTCCTCCAGGTCGAGGACCTGGTAGCAGATGTCGTCCGCCGCCTCGACCAGCCATGCGGCCGGATGACGGGCCCAGCAGCCCGGGGCGGTGGCGGTCATGGCGCAGGCCTCGGCCACCGCCGCGAAGGCGGGGAAGTCGTCGCCGTGGTAGCCGTGCTTCTTCATCCGGTCCGGCAGTCCGGCGGCGGCGCTCGGCTGGGGGTATTTGGCGGCGGCGGCGAGCACCGCGGCGGTGAGCCGCATGCCGCCCTCGCCCCGGTACATGGTCAGGCGGGTGGCGATGCGGAAACCCTGGGCGTTGCCCTCGAAGCGCTCCAGATCCCGGCGCTCCGCCGGACCGAGCGTCGCGGCCAGGGCGGCATCCGCCGCGAAGCGGGCCTGGAACCAGCTCCCGATCGCCTCTTCACCGGCGTGGCCGAAGGGCGGGTTGCCGAGATCATGCATCAGGCAGGCGGCGGCCACCACCGCCCCCAGGTCGCCGGGCTCGAAGCCCTTCAGCTTCCGCCCGTGGCGCTGCACGAGCAGCCGGCCCACCTGCTGGCCGAGGGAGCGCCCCACCGAGGCGGTCTCCAGGCTGTGGACCATGCGCGTGTGCACATGGTCGTCCCCCGGGCGCACCACCACCTGGGTCTTGCCGTGCAGGCGGCGGAAGGGGGTCGAGAACAGGATGCGGTCGAAGTCCCGGTCGAAGGCCGGCCGGCCGTCACCCGGATCGCTCCGCTGGTCGCCGATGCGGCGGGGGCTGAGCAGGCGTGGCCAGCGGTCGGCGGAGGACATGGGCGGCATGATGGACTTGGCCGGGTCCGGGGAAGCCGCTCACCAGGCGCCCCCGGCAGTGCGGCTGTCGGATTGCACGGCTGCCGGTCCCGTGCCACCATGCAGACCATGCGTCACTGGCTGCCCCTTCTCCTCTCCGCTGCGGCGTTCCTCGCGGCCGGCGATGCAGGCCCCGGCTTTCCGCCGGTCCCCGCCCACCGGGCGGTGCAGGACGAGATCTCCGTCCTCTGGCGTGTCCTCGCCACGCTGCCGTCTCCCCCCACCCCCGAGACGGCCGCCGCGGAAGCGGCGGCGTGCGTCATGATCCAGGAGCGGGCCTGCCGGCTCGACATCATGGCGGAACAGCTCCGGGCCGGCGCGGCGCGGCCGACCGGTGAGGCCCTGGCCGAGCTGCGTCTGAGGGCTGGCGGCCAACGGGCGCTGCATGCGGCCATCCTCGCCCGTCTTGGGGATCTGGAATCCCGCGCCACGCGCTGGTTCCCGGCCGACCGCGCCCGCCGCTACCTGCGCACCATGGCCGAGCACGGCAACCTGTATGGGCACTCCTTCACGGTCCGTCCCGGCATGTCCGTCGATGAGGTGCGGGCCGTGATGGGGCCGGAGAACCGGGCTGAGACGGGACCCGATGGCAGCATCATCGCCCTGCATCTCCAGATGGGATCGCAACGGGACGACGGTTTGTTCGAAACGCTGGTCATCTCCTTTCGCGACGGTCGCATGGTCCAGGAGGAACCGGCATTCATGGGCCTGGGCGCCGGCAGCGGGCGCTAGCGGGTTGCAGGAACAGCCGCCTGACGGCTGGAGGAAGAGCCGTCTGTGACGCCCCTGGGACAATCGGAACGAGCAGGGTGGGACAAACCGAGAGCTTCATCGCCCGGCTCGTCGGGGTTCCGTTTACAGGCCCACCGTCAGCGGCGGCGGTGGCCCCAGGGGCACTGGCGACAGTCCTTTTCGCAGCACCAGCCCCGGGCGAGCAGGTGGTCCCGGCCGGGATCGCCACCATCCGCGGCCCCGGCGCGGCCTGCGGCGCAGCGTTCCTGGGCCGCCCGGATGTCGGCCTGGATCGGCTGCGGGATGCCGACTAGGCGCTTGAGCCAGGATTTCACCGCCTGCTTGCCGCGGCGGAAGCGGTCGCGGGTCACCATCGGCAACCCGGATGGTAGGCGGTGATGGCGGGATCGCAGGTCACCAGCGCCAGGCGATGGCGGCGGGCCTGGGCCACCAGCATGCGGTCGAAGGGATCCCGATGGTCCCAGACCAGCGCCGCGGCGACCCGGGCATCGTCCTGGTCCATGGCCAGGGGGGCGAAGCGCCACTGCCGGTGCCAGCGCTCCGGTTCCGCGAGGTAGTCCTCGACCCCGTGCAGGCGGCCGAGCCGGGCCTTGATGCCGATCTCCCAGACCACGGCGGCGGAGATGTGGACCGTGGAGGCGGGATCCTCGATCAGGGTCCTGGCGGTTGCCGACAACTCGGGGGATCCCGCCATCCACCACAGCAGCGCGTGGGTGTCGAGGAGCAGGTCGCTCGTGGGCATCAACCCCAGGCCCCGTCGTCCTCGCCGATCCCCCCGGCGATGTCGCCGTGGATGCGGCCGGCGAAATCACCGCCACGGCGCGGCCCTTCCGGCGGCAGGGGCGCGATCTGCACCCACGGGCGACCATGCTTGGTCACCACCACCACCTCCCCGTCATGGACCCGGTCCACCAGGGCCGAGAAGTGGGCCTTGGCGTCGTAGAGGGTGTGGTTTTCCATGGCGGCGAGTGTATTGACCAGAAATACAGGTCAAGCGGGTTGCGGGCTCGCTGCGCACGCGTGCGGGCGGGCGCCCAGGCCACGGTTCGCCCCGCAACCCGCAATGCGACGCCCGCAGGGCGAGCCCCGCAGCGAGGCCGGAACCCTCAGATCCCCCGGATCGCCCGTTCCGCCTGGGCCACGCCGTGTTCGACCGCGAGGACGCCGACCGCGGCGAGGCGGGGTTTCCAGGCGGCGGTGAAGCGGCCCACGGAGCGCAGGTCCGCTTCCGGGTCCTGGGCCAGACGCTGCTTGAGGCGGTCGGGCACGGACAGGCCCGGCAGCTCGTTGTCGAGTTCGTCCGCGGTGGCGGCATCGGGCAGGACCAGGACCTCGGCGACCAGGGGCAGGTCCGCGGGGATGGCGGCGACCGCGGCCTTGAAGCGGGCCGGGTCGTAGACCGGTTGCAGGCAGACGAACGCGGCACCGGCATCGCGCAGGTCCGCGGCCCGGGCGGCGCCGTTGGAACTGATGCGCACGCCCGCGGTGAAGGCGGTGGGCTGGTCGATGCGCCCGCCCCGGTGGTCGCGACCGCGGTTCAAGGCGGCGACCACCGCGAGGAGGTCCGCGGCGCCGCCGCCGGCGGCGGGCTGGTCCCCGCGGCCGCTGTCCGCGAACACGCCGTCGTCGATCACCACCAGCCGGATGCCGAGCAGGTGGGCGTGCAGGAGCAGGTCCTGGGCCTGGGCCGGGCTCCACTGGCCGGCGACGAGATCGAGGATCGGTTCGATCCCCGCCGCGTCCGCGGCGTGGCGCAGGGTCGCGGCGAGCCGGGCGCCGCTCGGGGCGCCGGGCCAGCCGGAGAGCAGGCCGATGGCCTTGGCGCCGGCGGCGGCCAGGCCCTTGGCCGCCAGGGCGGCGGTGATCGGGGTCATGCGGCCCGGCAGCCACGCCCAGGGCACCGCGCCGCCCAGGAGCGGATGCGTGGGCACCGGCGCCGGTTCCGCCGCCACCGGGGCGGGCTCCCGCTGGCGCGGGGCCAGGGGCGTGCCCGTGAGGCCGGCGGCGAGGGCGCGGATGTGCTCGGGGCCGATGCCGCAGCAGCCGCCCACGGCGGCGGCGCCGGCGGCCACCGCCTGGCGGGCCTGGGCCACGAAGTAGTCCGGGCGCAGGTGGTAGCGCAGCCGGCCGTGCTCCCGGGTCGGGAAGCCGGCGTTCGGACGGACCACCACCGGCAGGGCGGTGAGCCGGGCGAGCCGGGCCACCACCGGCTGGAGCAGCCGCGGCCCGCCGGCGCAGTTCACGCCCACGGCGGCGGCGCCGGCGGCCTCGGCGCCCTGGGCGAATTCCGCCAGTTCGACCGCGTCGTCGCGGCCGAGGGTGCGGCTGGCGATGAGGGGGATCCGCACCTGACGACGGCAGGCGGTCAGGGCCGCCAGCAGTTCCGGCGTGCTGGTGAAGGTTTCCAGCAGGATGCCGTCGGCGCCGGCGTCCTGCATGGCCTGGGCGACCTCGGCGTAGGCTTCGCCGGTCCCGCCGGCGATGGGGCCGATGGAGCCCAGGACCAGGGCCCGGCCGGCGGCGGCCTGGCGGGCCAGGCGCACGCCCTCCTGGGCCAGGGCCACGGCGGTGGCGCGGTCGCCGCAGGCGACCCGGTTGGCGGTGAAGGTGTCCGCCACCAGCACCGCGGCGCCCGCATCCAGGTACGAGCGGTGCACCGTCAGGACCAGGTCCGGATGCTCGCGCACCGCCTCGGTGACCCGGCCCGGGGCCACGCCGCGGGCGATGAGTTCCGTGCCCATGGCGCCGTCGAAGACCACGACGCCGGCCCGCAGGCGGGCTTCGAGGGGCGACAGGGCGGGCACCGGCACGCTGGGCAGGTGCCGGGCCAGGATCAGGGCCAGCCGATCCGCGGCCCGGGGATCCAGGCCCGCGTCGGCGCCGAGCAGGCGGAGGAGGTCGTTGGCATCCAGGGCCGGGCGGCTGGTCCCCAACCGTTCCGCCGCGTCGACGGTGGCTTCGAGCAGGATGGTGGTGGTCAGCGCCCCGACCCCGCCGGGCACCGGGGTGAGCTGGCCGGCGACCTCGGCCACCGCCGGCTGGACATCGCCGACGACCTGGGATTTCCCATCCGGTCCAGGAACGCGGTTGATGCCCACATCGACCACCACCGCCCCCGGCTTGACCATGTCGGCGGTGATCAGCCCGGCCCGGCCCACCGCCACCACCAGCAGGTCGGCGCGGCGGGTGTGGGCGGCCACGTCCCGGGTGTGGATCTGGCACAGGGTCACGGTGGCGCCCCGGGCCTGGAGCAGCATCGCCACCGGCTTGCCGACGATGGTGCTGGCGCCGACCACCACCGCCTCGACCCCGGTCAGGTCCGGGATGGCCTCCACCGCCAGGGCCACCGCCGCCACCGCGGTGCACGGCGCCAGGGCCGGGCGGCCCGCCAGTACCAGACCCAGGTTCGCGGGGCCGACGCCCTCCACATCCTTGTCCGGCGAGAGCAGCGCCTGGACCGCCGGCTGGTCGAAGCCCGTGGGCAGCGGCGACTGCACGATGATCCCGTGCACCGCCGGATCGATGTTCAGGGCCTCGATGGCGCCGGCGAGGTGCTCCATCCCCGCATCCGCCGGCAGCTCCACGCTGCGGTAGGCCATCCCGGCGGCGGCACAGGCTTTCGCCTGGTTCTTCGCATACACCGCCCAGCCCGCATCGGCCCGGACGGTGATCGCCGCCAAGCACGGCTGGCGGCCCGCGGCGGCAAGCACCGCCACCCGCTCCGCCAACGCGGCACGGCGGCGGGTCGAGACAGCGGTCCCATCAATCAGGCGGGCAGGCATGCCCGCAGAATGCCAGGGTCCCGCCCCGGCTCCACGGGGTTGGTTCCGCGACCGCCAGTTGGCGCCTGCGGCGGGCTACAGGAGGGCAGGAGAGAACGGAGGGCCGCGGAGGGATTTCACCGTGGCGTCTGCGGCGGGCTCCCCAAACGCCTGCGGCGGGCTACAGGAGGGCGGGAGAGACGGGAGGGCCGCGGAGGGATTTCACCGTGGCCCTCGGTGCATCCTGACGCCACCCGAAAGCCCGCCGCAGGCGTCCCCCTCCGCGGCCCTCCGATTTGTCCCGCCCTCCTGTAGCCGGCCGCAGGCCTTCGAAATTCAGCGGCCCAGGGCTTCGAGTCCGGCGGCGAGGTGGAGCAGGCGGCCGTCGGCGCCCATGGGGGCCTGGAGTTGCAGGCCCACGGGCATGCCGTTGGTGTCGGCGCCGAAGGGCACGCTGATCGCCGGGATGCCGGCCAGGTTGGCGGCGATGGTGAACACGTCCGACAGGTACATCTGCAGGGGATCGTTGAACTTCTCGCCGGTCTTGAACGCGCTGACCGGGCTGGCGGGGCCGAGGATGGCGTCGCAGGAGGCGAACGCGCTGGCGAAATCCTGGCAGAGCAGGCGGCGGACCTGCTGCGCCTTCTTGTAGTAGGCGTCGTAGTAGCCGCTGCTCAGGACATAGGTGCCGAGCAGGATCCGGCGCTGGACCTCGGGGCCGAAGCCCTCGGCCCGGCTGCGGGCGTAGAGGTCGTGGAGGTCCTTCGGGTCCGCGGCGCGGTGGCCGTAGCGCACGCCGTCGAAGCGGGCCAAGTTGCTCGACGCCTCGCCGGTGGCCACCACGTAGTACACCGCCACGCAGTATTTCTCATGGGGGACGGCCACTTCGACGATCTCGGCCCCGGCAGCGCGCAGCTTCGCCTCGGCGGCATCCAGACGGGCCTTCACGCCCTCGGACAGGCCGTCGCGGTGGGCGCGGCAGACGCCGATGCGGGCGCCCTTGAGGCCGGCCACCGGGTCCGCCGCCAGATCCGGCAGGACCGGGGCCACGGGATTGCTGGTGGCGTCGAAGGCGGTGTCCGGCCCGGCCATGATCTGCAGGGCCAGGCGGGTGTCGGCGACGGTCGAGGCGAACGGGCCGATCTGGTCCAGGGACGAGCCGAAGGCGATCAGGCCGTAGCGCGACACGGCGCCGTAGCTCGGCTTCAGGCCGACGCAGCCGCACAGGCTGGCGGGCTGGCGGATCGAGCCGCCGGTGTCCGAACCCAGGGCCAGGGGCGCGATGCCCGCGGCGACCGAGGCGGCGCTGCCGCCGGAGGAACCGCCGGGGATGCGGGTCGGGTCCTTGGGGTTCTTCACCGGGCCGAGGACGCTCGTCTCGTTCGACGAGCCCATGGCGAACTCGTCCATGTTCGCCTGGGCCACCACCACCGCACCGGCGGCTTCGAGCCGGGCCACGGCGGTGGCGGTGTAGGGGGCGGTGAAGCCGGTGAGGATCTTCGAGCAGCAGGTCGCGGGGATGCCCTCGACCAGGATGTTGTCCTTCACGATGACCGGCACGCCGGCCAGGGGCAGGCGCTCGCCGGCCTTGACCCGGGCATCGACCCGGTCGGCGGCGGCCAGGGCCCGGGCCCGGTGGACGCGGATGATCGCGTTGAGGGTGTCGCCCTCGGCGGCGGCCAGGCTGGATTCCACCGCGATCCGGGCGCTGGTCCCGGCGTTGACGGCGGTGCTGATCTCGATGGCGGTCCGCATGTCAGCGCTCCACGACCTTGGGCACGAGGAAGGCGACCTCGTTGCGGGACGGCGCGTTGGCCAGGGCCTCGGCCTGGGTGAACATGCGGCCGGGGGCGTCGGGGCGGCCCTCGGTGTGCAGGCCGGCGACGTTCGCGATCGGCTCGACCCCGTCCGTGGCGACCTGGGACAACTGGTCCACGTAGCCGACGATGGCGTCGAGCTCCCGGGCACGGCGTTCGAGGTCGGCTTCGGGGATCGCCAGGTTGGCCAGCTTGGCCAGCCGGCGGACCTCGGCGGTGGTGATCGCGGACATGGTCGGCGCAGCCTAGGACCGCCGCCGCCCCGCCAAGGGGGTCACTCGAAGCGGAACCGCGTCGTGGCCAGGGTGCGGCCGTCCGCGGCCCGCACGGTCAGGAGATGCCCGGTCGCCCCGGGAAGGGCCTGGACGCTCATCCGGTGTCCCAGGCTGCCGTCGTCGGTGTCGTAGAGCAGGTGGCGGCTGCCGTCGCCGCGCACCAGGATCACGGTGCAGGCCATGCGGAACGAGAAGTCTGCATAGCGGTTCCAGGGGATGGAGCGCTCCACCACCACCTCGGCGCCGTTCTGGCCGGCCACGGCATCGGTCATCACCACCGGCGTGCAGCCGTTGGCCACCAGCAGCCCGGCGGGGATGCCCAGGACCGTGATTCCGGCCAGGAACCAGGGCCAGCGGCGGCGGGGACGGGCGGGGGTGGCGTCGGCGGTGGTCACGGGACCTGGACGGTGGGCGTCCGGGCCGCAAGCCAAGCCTCGTATTCCCCGGGGCGGAACCGGCGCAGGGCGTCCAGGGCCTGGGCCCGGCTCCAGGCGTTGTAGTCCGCCTCGTCCTCCGCATCCACCGGATCGAGCGGGATGTGCTCGAGCCACGGGCCCAGCACCGCGGAGACGGTGACCACCGCGCCCCGCCGGCGGACATCCAGCACCACCCCCGTGCCCGGATCCCGGGCCCACACCGAGCGGCGCAGATCTGCCATGCTTTCGATCGGCTCGTCGTCGATGGCCACGATCACATCCCCGGGGACCAGGGTGCCGGCGGCCTCGGCCCCGGTGCCGGGGACGATCTCCAGGACCTGGACGGCATCCCGGTCGAACATCCGGTTCTGGTAGCGGATCCGCGGGGTGATCGGGGACATCTCGATGCCGAGCATCGGCAGGGTCTGGTAGTCGCTGTCCACCGGACCGTCGCCGGCGGCGAGCAATCCCAGGCAGCAGAGCAGCAGGCAGCACCAGCGGGCCATGGCCGGACGAACGGCCCGCCCGCCCGGCGGTTCACCCGCCGGCGCGGAGCAGGGCGGTGGCCACCGCCAGGTCGTCGGGGGTGGTGATCTTCAGGTTGCGGGCGTCGCCGGGGCCGATGGCGACCGGGTATCCGGCTCGCTCCATCACCTCCGCGTCGTCGGTGCAGGCCCAGCCCTCGGCTTCGGCCCGGGCGTAGGCGGGGCCGGCTTCGGCCAGCCGTACGCCCTGGGGGGTCTGGGCCAGCCAGAGGCCGTCCCGGGGGACGGTGGCGCCGACCAGGGCGCCGGCGGCCCGTTTCACCGTGGCGCTGCACGGCACCGCCACCACCGCCGCGGGGTGCTCCGCCAGGGCGGCGATGCAGGCGTCGATGCAGCGCCGGGGCACGCAGGGGCGGACCGCGTCGTGGATCAGGGCCAGGGGGGCGGTCACCGCCGCCAGACCGTTGGCCACGGAACGCTGGCGGGTGGTTCCGCCGGGGACGATGCGCACCGCCATGCCGGCCTCGGCCGCGGCGGCGGTCAACCGGTCGTGGTCGTCGCCGACCAGGACCACCTCGTCGACCACGCCCCGGAACGCCACCAGGGTCCAGGCCAGGACGGTGCGGCCGTCGATGGCGAGGAACTGCTTGGCGACCGGTCCGCCGAAGCGGGAGCCGGTCCCGGCGGCGGGGATGACCAGGGCGCAGCCCATGGTCACAGGGGCTGGGTGGCGTTCGGGTCCTCGCCCTTGGCGGGCGGGCGGGGTGCCACGGTGCGCGGGAGCGGGCGGGCTCCCGGCCGCGATGGGGCCGGGGGGACCGAGGGCGGCTTGGCGACCGGTCGGGTGCCCGGACGGGTGGTGGTCGGCGGTTTGGCGACCGGTCGGGTGGCGGGCTTCGGCGTGGGTTTTGCCGGGGCCGGCGCACTGCTCGGGCGGCTGGTGGCCGCGGCCGCCGATGGGGCGGGCGCCGGGCGCAGGCGCGCCCACACGAACAGGGCCAGGGGGATCACGGTCAGGACGGCGAGGACGACGACATGGATCGGATGCCGGCGCCACCACCCGCCCATGCCCTCGCCGCCGGTGGCGGCTTCCGGATAGGAGCCGATCCACAGCAGCAACGACGATGGATCGAAGGCGTTCCAGCCCAGGGCGGTGCCGGCGGCGGCGTTGGCGGCGGCGGCATCGCGCACGGACTCCGCGGCGACCAGCCAGCGCCGGGCATCGAGATCGCCCAGGTCACCGGCGCTGCGATACGCATCCCGGGCCTGGTCCCGGGCCTCGGCCTCCTGACGGCGGAGTTCGCCCTGGCGGGCCGGATCCGGGGCCTGGCTGGCGGCCAGGGCCAGCCGCTCGGCGGCCCGGCGGCGGGCATGGCCGACCCAGCGCCACAGGGATGCGACCTGGGCCTGGTCCTGGGTGCTGTCGCCGGCGGCCCGGGCCAGGAGTTCCGCCGCGAGCAGGTGGTCGCCGCTGCGATAGGCGTTCATGCCCAGGACGATGCGCTCGCCGGTGCTGTCGGCGCTGATCGACTTTCCGATGGCCGAGGCCTTGGCGGTGTCGCCGGCGTTGCCGTAGGCCTTGACCAGGAGCAGCAGGGTGTCCTGGCTGGTGGCGCCGAGATCGACGGCTTTCTGCAGCACGGTGGCGGCATCGGTCCACGCCTCGCCGCGCAGGTGGACCTCGCCCAGGAACAGCAGGGCCGGGACGAGGTCCGGCTTTTCCGCCAGGGCCCGGATGAGCACGCCGCGGGCCTGGAGGAGCAGATCCGTGCGCCCGGCGGCGCCGGTGGCCTCGACGTGGGCGCTCAGATCGAGCAGGGCCTTGCCGAACCCGGTCAGGGCCTCGGCGTCCCGCGGGCGGAGCTGGACGGCCTTCTCGAAGGCCTCCTTGGCGCCGGCCAGCCAGCGGCCCCGGTCGGTGGGCTGGCGGTCGGCCAGCTCCATGCGCTCCAGGCCGAGCAGGTACCACGCATCGGCCTGGTCCCGGCGCACCCCGGTGGCCTGGGTCAGCACCCGTTCGGCGCGCACGTGGTCCCCGCCGGCGGCGGCGATGCGCCCATCCAGGACGAGGAATTCGGCGGACGCCGGCTGCGCCGCCAGGGCCGGGGCGAGGAGCGTGGCCGCATCGGTGGCGTCGCCGGCGGCGAGGGCGGCGGCGGCCCCCTGGTAGGCGATCCGGCCCTTGGCGTCGATCTTGGCCAGGGCCCGGGCCGCGGCGGTGGCCACGGCGTAGTTGCCGGCCTGGGCGGCGGCGAGGACCGCGATCTCGCCGGCGGCGGCATCGTTCGGCGCCAGTTTCAGGGCGGTGCGTGCCGCCTGGTAGCTGTCCCGCCACGCCCCGCGCTGGGCGAGGATCCCGGCCAGGGTGCGGTGGCCGTCGGGCCAGGCCGGGTAGGCGGCGGTGATCGCCTTCACCCGGTCGACCGCGTCGGCGGTGCCGGCGGCGACCGCGTCGGCGACCGGCTTCCATTCCTTGGCGTTGGGGGCCTTCACGGCCGGGGCTTCACCGGCGGTGCAGACGGCGGCAAGCAGGAGCAGGGCGAGCAGACGGGTCATGGGCGGGCGTATCCGGCGGTGCGGGCGGCGGCGGTCAGATCGGCGAGGGGGACGGGCTCGACCGGGACGGCGACCAGGGCGGCGGTGGCCGTGACCGGCTGGGTCCAGGGGGTCAGATCGGTGGCGAGGTCGGCGGGGAACCGTTGCCACCACGGGGTCGGGGTGGCGAGCCGGACCACCGCCCGGCGGATCCGGCCATCGCCATCGCGCTCGACCAGATCCGCGTCCAGCGCCACCGGCAGGGCGCTGCGGGTGGTCACCGTGGACGGCGCCGAGGCGGAGCGGCCGCCGACCATGGCGGCGGACATGGGGGCATCCGCGGGCGGGGCGGGCACGGCGACCTCGACCCGGTGCTCGACGCAGCCGGACAGCAGGACGACCGCCGCGACCGCCGCGCTGCGCATGGTGGGGAAGGGTCGCCGCCGCCGCTGCGGTTCAACCGATGACATCGTCGAGCCGGCTGATGGCGACCATGCGCGGGCGCGGGACCAGGACCCGCCGGCGGTTGCTGCGCACGGCGATCCGTCTCGATTCCAGGAGGTAGACCTCCTTGGTGCTGTTGGCCTCGCGGTGGTCGTGGAGATCCGCGTCGGCCAGCTCCAGGTGCGTCGGACCGGCGGCGACCAGGGTGCCGATGGCGAGGTAGTCCGCATCGGTGTCGACCACCACCACGGCGCCGATCAGGGGCAGGATCCAGTCCTCGGCCATCATCCCTCCAGTTCGTAGGTGTCGGGATCCGGCGGGCGCGGGGCCGCCAGATGCTCCACCAGGGTGCGGACCAGCCGCCGCCGCCGCTCCGGGGCCATCCGCCGGAACAGGTTGTCGACCAGGAGGGGCACGCTCTCGGCGGCGGGCAGGGCGGCGATCGGCACCTCGGCCCGGCCCATGGTCTTGTGGCCGCCGGCGGAGCCGAGGTCGGCGAAGGCGTCCTTGGCCCGGCGGCCCACATCCATGTGGTAGCCGTCGCCGCGGAACACGACCACCAGCCGGCGCTCGTCGCCCCGGCCGATGATGCCGGCGCACACGGCGACGTTGATGCCGCAGGTGAGCAGCACGAGATCCGCCACCTGGACGAGGGTGTCCGGGGTGCCGATCTCGCCGAAATGGATGAGCATCAGGTCGCGGTAGACCACCCGGTGCGAGATGCCCCAGGCGATGGCATCGAGCAGGCGGGGCGGGATCTGCGCCTTTTGCAGGCGGTCGAGGAACGGCCGGTCGACCCGGCCATGGAGGAGGTCGTAGGCGCGGATGTCGGCCTGGCCCGCGTGCCGGCGCAGGTCGTCGGTGTCGGTGGTCAGGCCGTAGAGCAGGGCGGTGGCCACCGCCTTGGGGATCGCCAGGCCGGCGGCCTGGAGGTACTCGGTCAGGATGGTCGAGGTGGAGCCGTAGCCGGGGCGCAGATCGGTGTACGCGGCCCGGGTGTCGTCGCGCACCGGGTGGTGGTCGATGACGATGTCGGCCTTCGGCGCGTCGTCGCGCCAGAAGCCCGGCTGGGCGTCGACCACCGCCACCAGATCCGCCTCGGCCAGTTCGCCCTCGCGCAGGCGGCTGATCCGTCGGCGCAGGTATTTCAGCAGCAGCTTGTTCTGGTAGCGGCGCACCTCGCCGGTGAAGCGCACCGCGATCTCGCAGCCGCCGAGGCGGAGGATCTGGGCCAGGGCCAGGGCGGCGCCGATCGCGTCCGGATCCGGGTCCGCATACATCAGCACCACCGCCCGGCGCGCCCCCCGGGCCATGGCCACCAGCCGGTCGACCCGGCGCAAGGTCTCCCAGCGGGCGAGCAGGCGGTCGCGCTCCGCCTGGGGCCCGGCGAGCAGGGGCAGCAGGCCGCGCACCTGGCGCGACCCGGTGTGGAATCGGGCCACGGACGGCGGCAGCCAGGCCTGGACCTGGTGCAGGTCCTCGGCCCGGTCGAGGGCCAGGATGAACGGCGGGGCGAGGGCATCCGCCGGCGGCTGGGCATAGGACGGGATCACATCCACCCGCACCCCCGGATAGGGAGCCAGGAGCTGCTCGACCGCCGGCCGGGCGGTGACCACCCGGACCGGCAGCCCGCCGCCGACGAAGAGACCCACCGTCGGCAGCACCTGGCTGCCGTGGCCGATGACCGTCACTGTGACCGGATCCGTCGGTCCGCCGCCTTGCGTCGTGGTCATGAACGGGGCAGTGTAGGCCCTTCACAGCGAGGGCAAACGCGGCCATGGATCCGATCCCGTTCGACCAGGACCTTTTCGACCTCCTCGTCTGCCCCCAGGCCCGGACCCCGCTGAAGTGGGTCGGCGGCCGGCTGGTCAGTACGGACCCGGCCACCCGCCGGTCGTACCGGGTCGACGGGGACATCCCGGTGATGCTGGTCGATGAGTCGATCCAGCTCGACGAGGCCGCCTGGCGGTCCGCCATGGATGCGGCGGGCCCCGTGGGCGCCGGCGCCGAAGCGGTCCGCGCCCGCCACCGGGCGTGAGCCCTGTACCGCGAAGCCGGGTCCACGCCCGGGCTTTCTGATCCATGCGTTGCAGTCCGGTCACGGTCAGTCGGCATGTGGGGCATGGTCTCCCCCATTGCGATGTCTTGATCAGCGCCGGCCGGCGCTGCCCGACCCTGCACTGGTCGGCCTCCGGGTGGGTGTGGGGGGCGCCGCATCGCCGCCATTATCTGGATTTCCGCGGTCCCGTGCCGGGTGGCCGGGGGCGGATCATGCCGCTGTGGCGCGGCCGGATCTGGTGGTCGGCGCATCGGATCCGATTCGCCCGCTGCATGGGTCGGGGGTCATCGGTTGTGCCGCTCCCGACCGGGTGGATCGTCCCGGGCTGATGAGCGAACGGGAAACCACACAGACCGGGAGCGCGGCGACGACGTCGTCCCAGGGGTCCAACGAGGTCCTGCGCCGGCGCATCGCCCACCAGGCGGCCTTCGAAGCGACCCTGAAGGAGATCTTCCTCCAGCAGCGCATCCAACTGCTCGAACCCCTCGCCAAGCCCGGCAAGGAGACCGTCGTCTACGGCGGCCTGTACCACGGCGAAGAGGTCGCGGTCAAGATCTTCGTGCCCGCGGTGGACGATTTCGAGGACGCCCTGGCGGCCTTCGGCGCCTTCAAGGTCGAGTGCGAGAAGACGATGATCCTGTCCCGCCGCTCGCGGGCGATCCTCCAGGTCATCGAGTACGGCGATGCCCACATCCCCGACGACCTGGATGCGGAACTGCAGGAGTTCTTCCCGGTCGCCATCCTGCCGTTCATGATCACCGAGCGGGCCCGCTTCGGCTCCCTCGACCGGGTCCTCAAGACCCGGCGCAACATGCCCGGCTTCGACCGCGCCGGCCTGCTCGATGCGGTCGCCGCCGCCACCGACGGACTGAAGGAAGCCCACGACCACCAGGTCGCGCACCGCGACGTGAAGCCGCAGAACGTGCTCATCTTCGGGCCCGGCCAGGGCAAGATCGCCGACTTCGGCATCGCCCGCTGGCGTTCCCGCCGCTCGACCCGCGAGAACGTGCTGCTGACCCCGAAGTACGCCTCGCCGGAGCAGGCGTTCTACGCCCTCACCGGCCAGCACGAGAACCTCGTGGATCTGCGCGGTGACGTCTATTCCTGGTCGATCATGGTCTACGAGGTGGTCACCGGGACCCACCCGTTCGCGTGGTCGATCCAGCACGCCACCGATCCGGTGCAGACCCAGCGCAACCTGCTCAAGGCGATCGCCGCCAACGACCGCCGCGGCTTCGTCCCGACCGGCGACATCACCTTCGACTCGCTGATCCACAACTGCACCGCGGATCTGCGCCAGCGCACCACCGACATCAGCCTCGCCAACCGGGTGTTGCGCCAGTACATCAACCGCCTGCGGATGTAGTCCGGCTCAGCCGCGCTCCGGCGCGGCCAGCATCTCCAGCACCGAGCGGACGGGGATGTTCACCGCGAGGTCGGATTCCGCCTGGCCGAGGCGGTCGAGCCAGTCCGCCACCGCCGCATCCCCGGCCCGCAGCCGCACCCGCAGGTCGACCCGCAGGGCCGCCAGCCACAGGCGTGTCCGCCGCCGTTGGACCATGCCCAGGGTCATGCCGGCGGCGCTCTCCGTCCCATCCGGTTCCTTGGGCAGGGCGGCCATCAGGGCGGCCAGGGACGCACCGTGGTAGCCACCGCGCAGCAGACGCTCCAGCTCCGCCAGGGGCATCTCGCCGGCGCCGCCCTCCAGATCCCGGTGCGAGCCGCCGCCGAGCATGGCCAGCCGGGCGGCCTCGGTCGCCGGCACGCCGCGGGCGATCAGGATCCGCTCCAGGTCCGGAGCCGGCAGGGGGCCCAGGCGGATCACCTGGCTGCGCGAGCGGATGGTCGGCAGCACGCCGTCGGGGCTTGCGGCGGTGAGCACGAACCAGGTGCCGGCGGGCGGCTCCTCCAGGACCTTGAGCAGGGCGTTGGCGCTGTCGCCGCGGCCCGCGGACAGCCGTTCGCAGGCCGGGATGAGGAAGACCCGCCGCTCGCCCAGGATCGGCGTCTCCATCGCGCGGTCCGCCAGATCGCGGACCATGTCCACCTTGAGGGAGCGGGACTGGTCGCCGTCCTCGTCGGCGGCATCGCGGTCGCCGGGGACCTCGGTCAGGTCCGGATGGGCGCTGCTGGCCACCAGGGCGCAGCTCCGGCACCGGCCGCAGGCATCCCCCGCCACCGGGGCGCTGCACAGCAGGGCCTGGGCCACGGCCCGGGCGGTGGTCCGCCGGCCGCAGCCGGGCGGGCCGGACAGGAGCAGGGTCTGGGGCAGCCGGCCGCCGGCGATCAACCGGCGCAGCACCGCCACCGCGGCGGGTTGGCCTAGGACCTCCGCCAGGCGCATCAGCGGCCCAGGATGGTCCCGGGGGCTACCGGCCGCGCCGACCAGACGATGCGGGCGTTGGCCAGGAACAGGCCATAGGCACGGCCCTGGTCGGTGACCACCGGCTCCGGGGTCGCCACCAGCACCATGTCCGGGCTGATGCCCTGGAGCGGGGCGGTCGGGGCGGCGTAGACGAAGGGCTTGCCGCTCGCCGGGTCGTGGAAGCGGTTCAGCCGGTTGCGGTCGCGGATGTAGTCGTGGTCCCACAGCTCGTTGAGCTCGGTGGGCCAGGCGCCCTCGCGGAAGGCGAATTCGATGACCGCCTTGCCGGTCTCCTCGAGCACGGCGTTGACCGCGGCCTGGGGCGCCCCGGCGACCGGGGTCCAGCTCTTGCTGCGGTAGGCGCTCGTGCCCAGCTCCTCGAAGACGATCGCGGCCAGGGTGCCGCGGTCCGGGCCGGTGAAGTCCGTGGCGGTGGTCTGGAGGGCTGCCGAGAGCTCGGCCAGCCGCTTGTCCGCCATCCACGCCACCTGGACCGCCATCGGGCTGGTGATGCCCGGCACCTTGCCCTGGGCGCGGATCTCGTTGCGCAGCAGCGGCTGGGTCTCGGCCATGCGGGTTATCGCCAGATACCACTCGCGGGCCTGGACCAGCTCCCCGCACCGGCGAAACCCCTCGGCGGTGGCGAACGCGGTGTTCACCATGCGCCGTCGGCTCACGTCCTCGTCGCGGATCGCACGGGCGAAATGCTCGGCGGCGTAGCGGGTGCGTTCGACGTAGTGGCCGAGCTGGCCCTTCCGCTCGCGGACGATGCCGGGCAGGATGCTCGCCTTGTCCGGGTCGCTGAAGCGCTTGGTGAGCTCATCGAGCACGGTCTGGGCCTTGGTCAGGTCGCCCTCGCGCAGGAGCAGGCCGAAGTACGCGAGGCCGGCCACCAGCTTGCCTTCGTTGGTCAACCGCCCGTCGTAGATCTCGGCGTAGACCGGCAGGAACTTGGCGAGATCGAACGCCTCACCGTCCTGGATCTTGCGGTTCAGGCGGTCGTTGACCTCCTGGAAGCCGCCGGCCAGGGCCGGGATGGTGATCGGCTTGTTCAGCCATGCCCGCAGGGCCCACGACCCGGTGAGGCTGAGCTTGGCCAGGGCGAGGGGGCGCGCGCCCCGGGCCTCGTAGGACGACAGCGCCAGGCGGAAGCGCTTGTGCAGCGGGATCGCCGTCTGGGGCATGGTGAAGGTGTTCGCATCCACCGGCGGCATGCCGCTGGCGTTGGCCTGTTCCCGGGCCCGGCGGATCATGTTCGAGCGGTCGGTCTGGTACTCGCCGTTCCAGGTCTTGGACAGCCACTCGCGGAATTCCGGGGTGATCTGCGCCTTGCCGAGGAATGCCCCGCTGCGCGCATCCCATTCCGCGGTCTGGGCGGCGAAGTACGAGTGCGGATCGACGGTGATGTACAGCTCGTACTCGATCGGTCCGGAGTCGTGCCGGCAGCCGTCGTCGTCCGAGCCCATGTCCGCCTGGCCGGCGATGATCTGGTCCGGCATCGGCGCCTGGACCTGGAAGGGTCGGCCGTTGATCGGCGAGAACAGGGTCAGTTCCTGGACCTGGAGCGCCCAGGCGGGGGCGGTCAGGCAGGCGAGCAGGACGGCGGCGATCAGGCGCATGCGGACTCCATGGAAACGACTGCGCCGCAGCCTAGGGGCTGCGGCGGCAGGGAAGCGGCAAGGGGGTCGGCCGTCACGACCGTGTGGGTCGCGGCGGCCGACGGCGGTCAGCCGATGGAGACGACCTTGACCTTGGTGTACTGCGCCCGGAAGCCCTTGGCGCGCAGGCTCATGTGCTTGCGGCGCTTGTACTTGCCGATGCGCAGCTTCTCGCCCTTGATGAGCGGGTCGAGGACCTCGACGACGGCCTTGGCGCCGGCGACGTAGGGGGCGCCGACCTTGACGGTGGCGCCATCCGCGAGCAGGAGGACGGGCAGTTCGATCGTGGCGCCCTTCTCCTGGCCGTCGGCCAGATCGAGGTCGAGAACGGCGCCGGGTTCGGCGCGGAACTGGCGGCCACGGTCGGAAATCACTGCGTACATGGAAAACTCCTGATCGGATGCGGTTCAGCGCCGGCGGCGGTTGCGACCGCCGTGGTGGTGGTCGCGGTGATGATGGTGCCGCGCCGCGGGGGCGGGGCTTTTAGCCGGGGCGGACCCGCTGGCAAGCACCGGTCTGCCAACCGCCGGTCCGACGGCGCTCACGGCCGTGGCGGTGAAGGGGCGGAACAGGAGATCGCGGAGCACCGCGGCCTCCTCCCACAGGGTCGGGGCGCGCGCGGCGGCGGGCGCCGCGGCGACGGCGGCCGGGGCCGCCTTGTCGGGGACCGCCGCGGTCTTCTCCTCGCTCTTCTCGGGGGCGTTGACCGGGTCCTGGTTGAGTTCGCGCTCCAGATCCTCGGGCTTCATCTGCGACAGCTCGCGGGCGAGCTGGGCGGCCTTGGCCTGTTCGGCCATGAGCGGCGCGAGCAGCGCGGCGCGCACCGGCTTGGCCTTCTCCTTGCCCTGGCGCGGGCGGTCGCCCTTGCGGAAGGTCGGGTTCAGGCGGAACTCCCGCGCCTTCATCAGCGGGTCCGGGCTGAACACGATGCGGCAGTCCATCCGCTCCTCGAGCTCGGTGAGCTCCTTGTGGCGGTTGTTGAGGACGCAGACGGCGAGATCCGCCGGCACGACCACTTCCAGCCGCGACAGGGAACGCGCATGCAGGGCCTGGCGGATCGCGCGCATGACGTCGATCTCGAAGGTCTCCGGCGTCTTGATCGAGCCGGTGCCGACGCAGTACGGGCACTCCGCCGAGGCCATCAGCTTGTGGCTCGGCCGCTGGCGCTGGCGGGTCATCTCGACCAGGCCGAAGCGCGACATCGGGCCGACCTGGATCTTGGCCTTGTCCGCGGACAGGGCCCGGCGCAGGGCGAGCTGGACCAATTTCTGGTTGGTCCGGTTCTCCATGTCGATGAAGTCGATGATGATCAGGCCGCCCAGATCGCGCAGCACGAGCTGCTCGGCGATGGTGTTCACCGCCTCCAGGTTGGTCATCAGCGCGGTCTGCTCGACATCGTTGGCGTCGCGGTTGCGCGACGAGTTGACGTCGATCGAGACCAGGGCCTCGGTCTGCTCGATGACGATGGTGCCGCCGCTCGGCAGCTCGACCTTGCGATCGTAGAGCTGGGCGATGCGCTCTTCCAGGCCGTAGTAGGTGAACAGCGGCAGTTCATCACGGTGGAGCTGGATGCGGTCGCACAGCTCGGGCATGAAGACCTGGGCGTAGGCCCGGGCCTCGTCGAACAGGGGCTCCTGGTCGATGACGATGGCCTCGACGTCGCGGCCGGCCTGGTCGCGCAGGGTGCGGACGACGACGTCCGCCTCCTGGTACAGGCAGAAGGGGGCCTTCACCCGGTTGGCCAGACCGTCGACCTCGGTCCACAGCCGCTTGAGGAAGTCGGCGTCGAGCTTGATCTCGTCCTCGTGGCGGTCCGCCGCGGCGGTGCGCACGATGAAGCCCATGCCCTCGGGCGGCTCGTTGCTGTCGATGATCTTCTTCAGCCGGCGGCGCAGGTCGGGATCCTCGATCCGCTTCGACACGCCCTTGGCCTGGTCCGAGTTCATCAGCACCAGGTAGCGGCCGGGCACGGAGAGGTACATGCTCATGCATGGCCCCTTCTCCTTGATCGCCTCCTTGGTGACCTGGACCATGATCTCGTCGCCGGGGCGCAGGATCTCCTCGATCCGCTTGCCGCTGCGGCCGACCCCGCTGCCATCGCCGCGGATGACCCGGGACGCGATCAGTTCATCGCTGTGGATGAAGCCGTTCTTCTGGTTGCCCAGGTCGAGGAACGCCGCGTCGAGCGACGGCTCGACGTTGGCGACCCGCGCCTTGTAGATGTTGCCGAGGTGCTGCCCGTCGCCGAGCCGCTCGTGGAGCAGCGCTTCGAGGCGCCCGTCGCGGATGACGCTGACGCGCAGTTCCTGCTCGTCGACGACGTTCATGAGGATGTGAGAGGCCATGGGGGATCCCTGGCTGGGCACACGATGGAATACCGGTGCAGTGAGCCGGTCCCGGGGGAGCAGAGGGCGGCCCCGACGGGACCATCAACCTCGACTCGACCGCACGGGCGACCGGAGCGCGATTGCGCT
>CAMCAC010000011.1 GCA_945872305.1 Candidatus Kuenenia stuttgartensis
GGCCGGGCTCTGCGGGCGGGCAAGCGCGGCGCGATCCCGCCGGATCTGGCGCCGATCCTGGCCCGGCTGGATGTGAAGGTCGAGGACTGGATCGCCACCATGACCGGGTGGCGGTCGATGCTCGGTGGGGCGGTGGGCCATGTGGCGTCGCGGGCGGCGGAGGCGGGCCGGCGCGGGGTGCAGTGGGTGAGGAATCGGTGTCCGCTGTTTGCGCGGGCGGTGGCGTAGGGGATTGGGGGGATCGGGGTCGCGGCTGGCCACTCATCGGGAATGGGCACTGGCCACCCGGGCCGAGTGCAACTCGGCGATCCGGGGCTCTGGCCACTCTGCGGGGCTCTGGCCACCCGGGCCGAGTGCAACTCGGCGATCCGATTGGGCGGACCGGCTGTAACGGGGGGCAAGGGTTCGGAACCCGCAACGCCGGCGCCAGCCGGCCCGAAACCCGGGCGGGGCTCTGGCCACCCTTGCCGGCGGGGCGCCGGTGCCCCCGGGCGGCTGCACGGCGGGATCGACGTGACCGGGACAGCATTGTCACGCAACGCCATGGGAGACCGCAACCGCCCATGCACCGCAAGCATCGGTCGCCGCCCTCCGATGCCGGCGGCTTGCAGGGCCGGCGGGGGCGCGAGGCTCGCGGCCCTCACGGAGACCCCCATGGCCAAGCTGTCCATCGACCAACTCGATCTCGCGGGCAAGCGCGTCGTCATGCGCGTCGACTTCAACGTCCCCCAGGACAAGAAGACCGGCGCCATCACCAACACGCAGCGCATCGTCGCCGCCCTGCCCACCATCCAGTACGCCCTCGACAAGGGCGCGTCGGTGGTCCTGCTCTCGCACCTCGGCCGGCCGGACGGCGAGAAGAAGGCCAAGTACTCCCTCAAGCCGGTGAGCGAGAAGCTCGCCGAGCTGATCAAGAAGCCCGTGCAGTTCGTCGACGACTGCGTCGGCCCCGCCGCCGAGGGCGCCGCCGCGGCCCTCAAGCCGGGCCAGATCCTGCTCCTCGAGAACGTCCGCTTCTACATCGAGGAGGAGGGCAAGGTCACCAAGAAGAAGGAGGACGGCACCGAGGAGAAGATCAAGGCCGACCCGGCCAAGGTCGAGGCCTTCCGCGCCAGCCTCTCCAAGCTCGGCGACGTGTACGTGAACGACGCCTTCGGCACCGCCCACCGCGCCCACTCGTCCATGGTCGGCGTGAACCTGCCCAAGAAGGCCGCCGGCTTCCTGATGAACAAGGAGCTCGTCGCCTTCGCCCAGGTGCTCGACGCACCCAAGCGGCCCCTGCTCGCCATCCTCGGCGGCGCCAAGGTCGCGGACAAGATCCAGCTGATCAACAACCTGCTCGACAAGGCCGACGAGATCATCATCGGCGGCGGCATGGCGTACACCTTCCTCAAGGTGCGCGACGGCATGGAGATCGGCGACTCGCTCTATGACGCCGAGGGCGCCAAGATCGTCCCCGACCTGTTCAAGAAGGCCGCCGAGAAGGGCAAGAAGATCCACCTGCCGGTGGACTGGGTCACCGCCGACAAGTTCGACCCCAACGCGAACACCGGCACCGCCACCCTGAAGACCGGGATCGCCAAGGGCTGGATGGGCCTCGATGTCGGCCCCGAGACGACCAAGCAGTTCGTCGAGGTCATCGCGCGCTCCAAGACCCTGGTGTGGAACGGCCCCGCCGGCGTCTTCGAGTTCGACAAGTTCCTCAACGGCACCAAGGCCATGGCCCTGGCCGTGGCCGAGGCGACCAAGGCCGGCACCGTCACCGTCATCGGCGGCGGCGACACCGCCACCGCCGCGGAGAAGTTCGGCGTGGCCGACAAGGTCACCCACTGCTCCACCGGCGGCGGCGCCAGCCTCGAACTGCTCGAAGGCAAGCTGCTCCCCGGCGTGGCCGCCCTCAGCGACGCCTGAACCGGGAATGGGCGCCGGGCTCCGCCCGGCAAGACGAGGGAGCGTCGGGCGATGCCCGGCGCCCGGACGGTCGGGCGGAGCATGGCTCCGCCCGATGTCGTTTGCGGAGACCGCCGCCCGGCACGGACTGCGGACCGGCGCGGCCTGGACGGCGACCCCGGCGCTGCCACGCTGGGCCGCCATGACTGATGCCGCCGTGAATCCCTATGCCGCCCCGACCGTGGGTCCGGCACCGACCATGCCCACCAGCCAGGTGGCGATGCTCGAAGCCCTGGGTCCGATCACGGCAGGACGTCTCAAGACCTATTCCCGGCAGATCCGGGCCATGGGGATCGCCGCCGGCATCGTCGCCGTTCTCCAATGGCTGGCCCTGGGCTTCCTCGCCAGCAAGGCGGGGGCGTCGACAGGGACCGACCATGACCTGTTCGTACCGGTGGCGATCGCGATCGGCGCCTATTCCACCGTCCTGTTGCTCACCGGCGTGGTCTGCTGGTGGCGCCCGGCCGGGACCCGATGGCTGGCGATCCTGGGGGGATTCCTGCTCATCCTGAACGTGGTGCAGCCGAATCTCCTCACCATCCCCCTGGCGGTCATGGGCATCCTTGGGGTGATCGCCCTGTTCAAGGGCGGCCGCCTTTACGGACCAGGACGCATCCACCACGCGAGCCTGGTCAAGCACAAGCCCCGGGCGCGGCCCCTGCCGCGCCGCCCGGGGCCGGCGAAGCCGCCCACGGACTGATCCCGCCGGCGCCGTTCAGCGCTTCAATCCACCCATCAGCGCGCCCAGGTCGGCGCCGGACACCAGCTTCTGCATCTGTTCCTGGGGGGTGCCGCCAAAGGCGTTGCGGTACTGGGCGAGGGCGTCCTTGAGGGCCGCGGTGACCAGATCCTCCAGGATCCCGGCGTCGCCGGCGGCGGCGGGGCTGATGGTCACCTTCTCGACCTGGAGCAGGCCGGTGAGCTTCACGGTGACCGCGCCGCCCCCGGCCTTGCCTTCGAAGCGGGCGGCGGTGCGGGCGGCCTCGGCCTTGCCCATCGCCTGCTGGATCGGGCCCATCAGGCCGGCAAGCATGCTGAAATCCATGGATGACCTCCGTGTCGGGGCGACAGGATCCGGCCTCCATCCCCGGTGCAACCGGGTGATGGGCAAGGCCTCCCGGTGCGACCCCGCCGGGCCCGGTCAGATCCGGTGCAGGCGGATCGTGTTCGGGCCCCGGGCGCTCATGCCGGCGATGACCACCACCTGGTCGCCCTCCTTGAACACACCGTGGCGCAGGCAGTCCTCGTCGCTCGCATCCAGCAGGTCGCTGAAGTCGTCCTTGTAGGGGACATACAGGGGGACGATGCCCCAGAACAGGCTGAGCCGCCGCCAGGTGTGCTCGTCGTGGCAGATCGAGACGGTGGTCTGCTCGCTGCGCCGCTTGGACAGCAGCAGGGCCCGGGCCATGTCGTGGCTGAACAGGACGGTGCCGGCGGCGCCCACCTCCCGGGCCAGGTGGTCGGCGGCGCCGACCAGGGCCATGGTGGTGCGGTCCAGGTTCACCGAGCAGCGGTCATGGACCGCCGGGGCGGCCATGTACGGGCTGTTCTCCGCCTCGACGGCGATGCGCATCATCTCCGCCACCGCTTCGACCGGGAACTTGCCGCTCGCGGTCTCGCCGGAGAGCATCACCGCGTCGGTGCCGTCGAAGATGGCGTTGGCCACGTCGCTCGACTCGGCCCGGGTCGGGATCGGCGACTCGATCATCGATTCGAGCATCTGGGTGGCGGTGATGACCACCTTGCCCGCCTGGTTGGCCCGGCGGATCAGGTCCTTCTGGACCACCGGCAGGCGCTGGGTCGAGATCTCGATGCCGAGGTCGCCGCGGGCGACCATGATGCCGTCCGCCTCGTCGAGGATCTCGTCGATGTGCTCGACCGCCTCGGGCTTCTCGATCTTGGCGATGATCGGGATGCTCCGGCCGGCGTCGCTGATGCGGTTGCGCAGGTGGCGCACATCCCGGGCGGTGCGCACGAAGGAGAGGGCGATGTAGTCGATGTCGTTGGCGATGGCCCAGGCGAGGTCGGCCTTGTCCTTGTCCGACATGGAGGGGGCGCTGACCTTGACCCCGGGCAGGTTGATGCCTTTGTTGTTCTTGAGCAGGCCGCCGACCTGGATGGTGCAGTGGATGTCGTCGCCATCCACCTCGTCCACGCGCAGACGCATACGCCCGTCATCGACCAGGAGGACATTGCCCTCGACCACGTCCTTGGCCAGGCCGTCATAGGTGGTGCCGACCCGTTCCGCAGTGCCCTCGGGGCACTCCGCCACGGTGATCACCGTCTTTCGGCCCTCGACCCAGGGCACCGGCACGCCGCCCGTGAGCCGGCCGGTGCGGATCTTGGGGCCCTGGAGGTCGGCGAGCACCGCCACCGGCCGCTCAAGTTCCAAGCTGAGCTGGCGGACCATATGGAGGCGGCGCAGATGGTCTTCGTGGTCGCCATGGCTCATGTTCAGGCGGACCACATTGAGACCGGCGTAGAGCATCCGGCGCAGCACATCCGGGGTCTCGCTGGCGGGTCCGAGGGTCGCCACCACCTTGGTCTTCTTGCGCGCCCGGCTGGTCAGGTTGGGGTCCTTGGGCGTTCCCCCGGCGACATGGGCGGCGGTGAGGGAGTCCAGGGCGGGGCTGGGCGCGAAATCGGACATGGTGCTGCACCCTAGCAGCCGCCGGCGCGGCTGGGAAGGGTGCAATCGGACCGTACCCGCACGACCGCCGGCCGGCGCATCGATGGTGGAATGCCCGACCGGGCGCGGATGGTGCCCACCCCATGAGCTACGCCCGGGCCGTCGCCGCCATCCGTTCCGCCAAGACCATCACCCTCACTACCCATGTCGGCCCGGACGGCGACGGCATCGGCTCGTGCCTGGCCCTGGCCATCGGCCTGCGCCGGCTGGGCAAGACCGTACGCTTGGCGGCGCCGTCGAAGCTGTCGCCGGTCTATGCCTTCCTCCCGGGATTCGGCCGCTTCCGCATCCTCGATGAGGAGGCCGCCGCGAAGAAGGCCCCGGCCAGCGATCTCGTCCTGTCCTGCGACTGCGGCGACCTGCCGCGCCTGGGCGCCTGCGGGGCCCTGCGCCGCACGACCCTGCTCAACCTGGACCACCACAGCACCAACGACCGCTTCGGCGACATCAACCTGGTGGACGAAGCCGCGGCGAGCAGCGGCGTGGTGGTCGAGGGCCTGCTCCGCCGGCTGAAGATCGCCATCGACCACGACCTCGCGGTGTGCCTGTACACCACCATCGTCTTCGACACCGGCCGGTTCATGCACAGCAACACCACCGCCGGGGTGCTGCGCTGGAGCGCCAAGCTGCTCGACGCGGGCATCGATGCGGCCCTGATCAACCGCAAACTGACCTACACCCGGAGCGAGGCGGAGATCCGCGCCCAGAGCGTGGCCATGGCCCTGCTCGTGCGGGACGAGGCGCAGCCGGCCCGGGCGGGCATCGCCCTCGACCGCGCCACCATCGCCGGCGCCGGCGTTCCCGACGACTGGGGCGACCTGGTGGAGATCCCGCGCAGCATCGGCGGGGTCGAGGTGGCCTATGTCCTCAAGGAGAAGATCCTCAAGGACGGCACCCTGGTCACCCGGGCCAGCCTGCGCGCCAATCCGCCGTTCCGGGTCGCGCCCATCGCCCAGAGCTTCGGCGGCGGCGGCCACGAGCAGGCCGCCGGCTGCACCATCCCGGGCCCGATCAGCGCCGCCCTGCCGCGACTGCTGCCCATGCTGCGGGAGGCCTGCGTGCCGCCCAAGGCCAAGCGCCGCCGCTGACGCCGGCGGAACATTCCCCGGTTCACAGCAACGGCCCAAACTCGAAGCGAACAGGAGGGCGGGAGATCACGGAGGGCCGCGGAGAGCATCAAGAAAAGCTCCGCGGCCCTCCGTGATCTCCCGAACTCCTGTAAACCTCGACATCCGCATGGTGAATCGTTCAACACCTTGGCGGTTACACGGAGGCGCACCCGCATCAACGATCCCGAAACCGGAAACCCGAACCCGTGACCGGACCGTGACCGAACGCCGAATGGGCGATGATAGAAGAGGGCCATGCGCCCCCTGCTCCTCCTCGCCTGCGCCGTCCTCGCCACCGCCGCCGAGGATTGGGAGCGGGCGCGGATCCTGATCCCGCCCCTGCGGCCGACCCCCGGGGAACCGGTGGCGGTGAGCCGGGTGGATGCGACCCTGGCGGTGACCGGGCCGAACGCCCTGACCACCCTTCGGGTGTCGATCACCAACCGCGGGACCCAGCGGGCCGAGGCGGTGATGGTCCTGCCGATCCCGCCGGCGGCGGCGGTGACCCGGCTCGACCTCACCGGCCCCGGCGGCCACCTGCCCGGGAAGCTGCTCCCCGCCGCCGAGGCCCGGGCCACCTACCAGAGCATCGTCCAGCGGATGCGCGATCCCGCCCTGGCGGAGTTCGCCGGCAGCGCCCTGATCCGCACCAGCGTGTTCCCGGTGGACCCGGGCCAGACCCAGGTGGTGACCCTGGCCTGGGAGGAACTGCTCGCCCCGGCCGGGGACCGGGTGGACTGGACCCTGCCCCGGGCGGAGCGCCTGGACCAGGGCGTGCCGTGGACCTTCGCCGCGGAGATCCGCGATCCGGCGGTGACCGGCGTGCTCGCTCCGGGCCGCGCCCTGGACATCAGCCGTGGCAAGGACGGTGTGTGGCGGGTCGGCGACGGCGGCCCCAACCGGACCCTGGCGGCGGGCCCCCTGGTCCTGGCCTGGACCCGCAATCCATCCGGCGCCACGGTGTTCGCGGTGCCGGACGGCGCCGAGGGCGGCTGCTTCCTGCTCCTCGCCCCGGCCCCCGCCCGGCCGGGACCGGCCCTGCCCCGGGACGTGACCATCGTCATCGACCGCTCCGGCAGCATGGCCGGGGACACATGGCGCCAGACCGTGGCAGCGGTGGTCCAGCTCATCGCCGGGCTGAACGACGGCGGTGTTGGCGCGGACAGGCTCGACCTGCTGGTGTTCAACGAGGGCGTGGACCGCTTCGCCGCCGGGCCGCAGCCGGTGACCGATGGGCTGCGCCGGGATGCGGAAACCTGGCTGAAGGCCCTGCGCCCCCAGGGCGGCACCAACCTCCACGCGGGGCTGGTCGAGGCCCTGCGCCCCGCCGCGGCGGCGGGCCGGCTGCCCCTGGTGCTGCTCATGAGCGACGGCCTGCCGACCATCGGCCAGACCGCGGAATCCGCGATCCGCGCCCTGGCGGAACAGGATGCGGGCCGGCGGCGGATCATCGCCCTCGGCATCGGCGCCGATGTGAACGCGCCGCTCCTGGATGCCCTCGCCGCCGCCAGCCGGGGCCGGCACCGGCCGATCCCGCCCGGCGGCGATGTGGAACTGGCGGTGGCGGACCTGGGCCGGGCCCTGGAGCGGCCGGTGCTCACCGACCTGCGCCTGGAGGGCGGTGCCGGCCGCCTGCTCGATGTGGAGCCCCGGGAACTGCCGGACCTGTTCGCCGGCGACCAGCTCGTGGTCCTCGGCCGTTACGCCGGGCGGGCGCCGGTCACCCTCGCGGTCCACGCCGGCGGCGGACCCGCCGCGATCACCGCGACCCTGGATCCCGCCATGGCCTCGCCGGCCCACGCGGCGGTGGCCCGGCTGTGGGCGGCCCGGCGGATCGCCACGCTCATGCGGCGGATCCGCGATCTCGGCGCCGACGGGCGGAAGGACCATCCCGAGGTCCGCGAGCTGGTCGCCTCGGTGGTGGACCTGTCCACCACCTACGGGGTGATGACCGAGTACACCGCCTTCCTCGCCGCCGAGCCCGTGGCCGCCCCCGCCGCCGCCCTCCGCGACCGGGCCGAGGCCACCGCCCTGGAGCAGATGGCCAAGCGCGCCGGCCTCGATGCCCTGGCGAGCAGCGGCAACATCCAGCGCCTGGGCGAAGGTTCCGGGCTGGCGGTGAACGACGGCTACCTGGATGCCCGCTACCGCACCCTGCCCGCCGCCCCGGTCCAGCTCGCCGGGGACCGGGCCGCCTGGCGCCAGGGCCACCGCTGGACCGACCCCGCCGCCGCCGGCAAGGCCCCCACCCGCACCATCCAGGTCGGCTCCTCCGACTGGCTCGCCCTCGCGGAACGCCTGCGCACCCGCAACCGCCAAGCGCTCCTTGCCCAGGACGGCGAGATCCTCCTCGCGGACGGCGCCGACATCGTCCTCATCCACCCCTGACCCCGGACCATCCCATGCGCCTGCTCGCCCCCCTCCTCCTCGCCACCGCCCTCGCCGCCGCGGACCCGGCGCCCAAGGTCCAGATCGCCATCCTGCTCGACGACTCCGGCTCCATGTCCGGGCTCATCACCCAGGCCAAGGCCCACCTGTGGGATGTGGTCAACCAGCTCGCCACCACCACCCGGGACGGCGTGCGGCCAGAGGTCGAGGTGGCCCTCTACCACTACGGCGATGCCCGCTTCCTGGCCCAGCCGCTGATCCCCCTGACCCGGGATCTCGATGCGGTGAGCCAGCAGCTCAACGCCATCAACGGCGGCGGCGGCGAGGAGCGCTGCGGCGAGGTGATCATGAACGCCACCACCCAGCTCGCCTGGTCCACGGATCCCCGGGACCTGAAGATGATCGTCATCGCCGGCAACGAGCCGTTCACCCAGGGCCCGGTGCCCTGGCAGGACGCCTGCAAGGCCGCCATCGCCAAGGGCATCATGGTCAACGCCGTCCACTGCGGCAGCGAGGACGAAGGCCGCCAGGGCGGCTGGGACCAAGCACCCCGGCTGGCGGACGGGAACTTCCTCAACATCGACCACAACCGGGCGGTGGTCGCGGTCCAGACGCCGTTCGATGACGAGCTGATGCGGCTCAACACCGAGCTGAATGCGACCTACCTGGGCTACGGAAGCGACGCCCGCTTCGCGGCGCGACGCCAGCTGGAAGCCGATGGCGCCGCCCTCGCTGCGGCACCCCAGGCGGCGGCCTCCCGGGTCGCGGCCAAGAGCAGCCAAGCCTACGAGAACTCCGCCTGGGATCTGGTGGATCTCGCCAAGAACCGGGCCGAGGCGGTGGCCGCCCTGCCCGAGGAGCAGCTCCCCGAGGTGCTGCGCGGCAAGGACGCCGAGGCGCGGGCGGCGGTGATCGCCTGCTATTCCGCCTCCCGGGCCGCGGTGCAGACCCGCATCCAGGCGGTGAGCGCCAGCCGCGCCGCCTTCGTCGCCGCCGAGGAGGCCACGCAGGCCGCCGCCAGCGGCACCGCCACCCTGGGCCAGGCCCTGGAGCAGGCGATTGCCGAACAGGCCCGGAAGAAAGGCTACACCCCCAAGCCATGAACCACCGCGCCACCATCCTGGTCGTCGAGGACGACGCGGCGATCCGCGACGGCGTGGTCGCCGGGCTCACCGGCGCCGGCTTCGCGGTGCGCACCGCCGCCAGCCACGCCGAGGGCGTGCGCGCCATGCCCCAGGACGGCATCGACCTGATCCTCCTCGATCTCGTCCTGCCTGGCGGCGACGGGCTCGACCTCCTCGCCCGCCTGCGGACGGTGCGGCCGGAGCGGGCGGTGATCATCATGACCGCCAGGGGCGCGGAGCCGGACCGGGTGAAGGGCCTGCGCCAGGGTGCCGACGACTACCTGGTGAAACCCTTCGGGCTCGACGAGCTGCTCGCCCGGGTCGAGGCGGTCCTGCGCCGCACCGGCGTGCGCCTGGCCCCGGCGGGGATGGTGCTGCGCTGGGCCGGCGGCGAGGCGGACCTGGCCCGGCGCCACGCCACGGCCGCCGGTGCCGACCACGACCTGTCGCCCCAGGAGGCGGACCTGCTCCGCCTGCTCGCGGAGCGCCGGGACCGGGCGGTGCCCCGGGAAGAGCTGCTCGGCCTGCTCTGGCGCGCGGGCGCCACCGGCCTGACCAGCCGGGCCATCGACATGACGGTGCTCCGCCTGCGCGAGAAGCTGGCCGACGATCCCGCGGAGCCCCGGGTGGTGGCCACGGTGCGCGGCGTCGGTTACCGCCTGGCGGACGGGGTCGCGGTCGGATGAAAGCCTGGCTCATCCTCGCCTGCTGCCTGCTGCCCATCGTGGCCGGCGCCGCCGCCCTGACCGCCACCGTGGCCCGGGCCGAGCGCTCCGCCGCGGTGCGCGACCGGGACCGCCTGGCCCTGTGGCGGCTGGATGCCGCCGCCCTGCCGATCCTCGCCGCGGAAGCGGGGCGGGACGCCCGGGACTACACGCCGTTCCGCCTGACCGAAAGCTACACGGACCAGTACCTGAACCGCCCGACCCGGGTCCCGTCGCCCTTGCTCGCCCTGCCGGCGCCACCCCTGTGGCTGCATGTGGAACTGGGCGCCGACGGCGTGCTGCGCTCGCCCCAGGTCCCCGAGGGCAACGCCCGGGACGCCGCCGAAGGCAACCACGGCCTGGGCCCGTCGATCCGCACCGCGGCGGAACGGCTCGCGGGCTGTGCGGAGATCGCGGCGGGACTGCGCCGGGTGATGGGTGAGCCGGCGAGACCGGCGGTGACCCAGGCGGCAGCACCGGCGGAGCGGAGCGCGGATCCGACGCCCCTCCGCCGGGCAGAAAACCGGGGAACGCTGGCCGAGTCCCTGGCGGCGGCGCCCGCGAAGCCCGGCAGTCCATCCCCAGGCGCGGAGGCCGTCGCGGACCGCGCCACCGACGGCGCTGGTCCCCAGGCTGAGGAAGCGCCCCAGGCGGCCAAGGCTGCCGGCGAATACCGTTCCCGCCAGCAGCAGGTGGCCCGGGCGCAAAACTTCAATTCCTACAACGACATTTCCATCGCCGCCGAAGCCATTCTCGCGCCCTCCGCACCACCGGCCGCCGCCGCCGCCCGCCCGGGCCCGGCGGCCCCGGGCCCGATGACCGCCCACTGGATCGGTGATCGTTTGGTACTCGTCCGGCGGACGGGCGACGGCATCCAGGCGGCGGTGTGCGACTGGCCCGCCTGGCGGGCGGACCTGTTGGCGGGGATCGCGGATCTGGTGCCCGGGGCGGATCTGCGGCCGGTGGCGGAGGATCCCCTGGAGCGGCGCATGGCTGCCCTGCCCGTCGCCCTGGTGGCCCCGGCGACGGTGCCGGACCTGCCCGCCACCACCGTGGCGGTGCTCGTCCTCGCCTGGGTCGGGGTGCTCGCCGGGGTCGCCGCGGCGGCGGTGCTGCTCGGAGTGGCGCGGCTGCTGGCGGAGCGCCGGGCGGCCTTCGTCTCGGCGGTGACCCACGAACTGCGCACGCCCCTCACCGCCCTGCGCCTGCACGCGGACCTCCTGCACGGGAACCCCGCCACCGCCGGGGAGCGGGCGCCGGTGATCCGGGCCGCGGCGGCGCGTCTCGCCCACCTCGTGGACAATGTCCTCGACTACGCCCGCATCGAGCGGCGGGCCCCGCCCCAGATGCGCGTACTGCCGGTGGCGGATCTGCTGGCTCCGCTGCTGCCACTGTTGGCGGAACGACTGGCGGCGGCGGAGTTGGATCTGGAGCCGGGCCCGCTGCCGACGGCGATGGTCCGCGCCGAGCCAGGGGCGGTGGGCCGCATCCTGACCAATCTCGTGGACAACGCCGCCAAGTACGCCGGCGGCGGCGGCCGGGTGGTGCTCACCGTCACCGCCGGGGCCACGGTCGAGATCCGCCTGCGCGACTTCGGACCCGGACTCGATGCCGCCGCCCGCCGCCGCCTGTTCCGCCCCTTCCACCGCTCCGCGGAAGCCGCCGCCGGCAACGCCCCCGGCGTCGGCCTCGGCCTCGCCCTCGGCCGCCGCCTCGCCCGGGCGATGGGTGGCGACCTGCGCGCCGAACCCGCGCCCGACGGCCCGGGCCTGGTGATGGTCCTGCGCCTGCCCCGGGGCTGATGTTCTTCAGATCCGGGCGCAGAGACGCAGAGCGGCGCAGAGGCCGCAGAGAACAACCTTCCCTCATCTCTCTGCGGCCTCTGCGTCCCTCCGTTCCTCTGCGCCAGCCCGCCGCAGGCGTCTCCGTATTTTTCAGATCCGGGCGCAGAGGCGCAGAGCGGCGCAGAGGACAGCCATCCGTCACTGCTCTGCGGCCTCTGCGCCCCTCCGTTCCTCTGCGCCAGCCCGCCGCAGGCGCCCTGATGCTGGAACCTACCCCTCGTCCGTGGCGATGGTCAACCGGCCGTTCGCCCAGGTGCGCAGGCGTTCCAACGCCTGGGCGGTGGGGTGGATGCGGTGGTGCTCGCCCAGGGCGAGGCTGACGCAGGCACGGTCGCCGTCGTGGACCTGGAGCACGACCCGGCAGCGGCCGCCCCGGTGGTCGGTGATGATCGCATCGAGGCCGGACAGGAACGGGCCCGATTCCACCGCCGGCAGATCGACGCCGACCCGGACCTCTTCCGCCAACCGTTCGTAGACCAGGGCGGACGGCACGAGGTCGGTGACCACGAGACTCACGGATTCCTCGGCGCTCGCCGCCGGGGGCGGGGCGTCGCCGCCGCCGTCCTCGTCCACCGGCATGGGCTCGTCGCCGTCCTCGGGGGGCGGCGGCGGGCGCGGACCGCGGCTGCGCCGCTCCACGGTGCCGGTGATCAGGGCCACGGTGTCGATCTGGGCCAGGGCGTCGAACTTCTCGAAGGCCCCCGCCTCGCCGGCGCGCTTGCCGCCAGGGAACAGCACCGCCTCGAAGCGGCCGCCGGGATCCTCGCATTGCAGGATCGCCATCATCTTCCCGGTCTTGGTCTTGATCGAACGCTTGCCGACGATGACCACCGCCACCGTGTGGCGCCAGCTGGTGGGCTGGGATTTCAGGCCCCGGGCATCGATGGTCGCCAGGGCCTTGAGGACCGCGCCGGCCTCGGCCACCGGATGGGAACTGATCCAGTAGCCGGTCAGGGCCTTCTCGTCGGCGAGCTTCTGCTGGGCGTTCCAGTCGGCGAGGTCCGGGTAGCCCTGGGTCGCGGCGCGGAACGACTCGTCCGCCTCGAACACGCTGAACAGGCTCTCCTGGCCCTGGTCGCGACCCTTGCCCATGCGCCCCGCGCGCTCGAAGGCGCGGTCCATGGCCGCATGCACCGCGGCGCGGTTGGCGTGGACGGTGTCGAAGGCGCCGACCTTGACCAGGGCCTCGACCACCCGCTTGTTGATGACCCGGCTGTCAGTGCGCTCGCACAGCTCGAACAGCCCCTGGTACGGGCCCGCCTGGCGGCGCTCGATGAGATGCGCCGCCGCCTGCTCGCCGATGCCCTTCACGCCGCCGAAGCCGAAGCGCACCGCGGTCCGCTCGCCGTCCTTGGCCAGGGCGAAGTCCCAGCGCGACGAGTTCACGTCCGGCGGCAGCACCGGGATCTGGCGGGTGCGCAGCTCCTCGACGAACAGGGTCATCTTCTCCTTGTTGTCCATCTCGTAGACGAGGTTCGCGGTCATGAACGCGGCGAAGTGGTTCGCCTTCATGTACGCGGTCCAGTACGCGATGAGCCCGTAGCAGGCGGAGTGGGACTTGTTGAAGCAGTAGCTGGCGAAGCCGAGGATCTTCTCCCACATCGCCTTGCACACGCCGCGGTCGAACTGGTGCCGGTTCCAGGCGCCCTCGACGAAGTCCTGCTCCAGTTTCTGCAGGGTCTTGAGGTCCTTCTTGCCCATCGCCTTGCGCAGGTCGTCGGCTTGGGCGGGGGTGAAGCCGCACAGCTCGCGGCTGATCGACATCACCTGCTCCTGGTAGATGTAGAGCCCGTAGGTCTCCTTGAGCACGGTCTCGAGCACCGGATGCGGGTACTCGACCTTGGCCCGCCCCGCCTTGCGGTCGCAGTAGTCGATGTGCATGTTCGCCATCAGCGGACCGGGCCGGTACAGGGCCACCAGCGCGATCATGTCCTCGAAGCGGTCCGGGCGCATGAGCCGGATCAGCTCCTGGAATCCCGACGATTCACACTGGAACACGCCCAGGGTCTCGCCGGTCGCGAGCAGCTTGAAGGTCGCCGGATCGTCAAGGGGGACCGTGCCGTAGTCGATCTCGACCCCCTCGCTGTCGCGCACGATGTCGGCGGCCTTCTTCAGGATCGACATCGTCTTGAGGCCGAGGAAATCCATCTTGAGCAGGCCGCACTTCTCGACCTGGGTCATGTTGTACTGGGTCGCCGGCTTGTCCTTCACCGTGCATACCGGCACGTAGTCGCTCACCGGCCCCGGGGCGATGATGATGCCACAGGCATGCACGCCGAGGCTGCGCCCGAGCTTCTCCAGGCGCAGGCTGGCATCGAGCACCTCGGCGGTGCGCGGATCGTTCTCGTGCCGGCGGACCATCGCCTCGACGGTGCCGTAGACGCCCTTGTCCTTGTCGAGGGGCTTTTTGCCCAGGCACACCGCCAGGTCGTGCTTGCCGCTCGGATCCTCGGGGACCAGGTTGGCGAGCTCCTGGGCCTCCTCCGGCGTCCATTCGAAGGCGCGGGCGACATCCTTGATCGCCATCCGGGCCTTCATGGTGCCCAGGGTCATGATCTGGGTCACCGCGTCGTGGCCGTACTTGTCCGCCACATAGCGGATGACCCGCTCGCGGCCGTCCTTGCAGAAATCGATGTCGATGTCGGGCATCGATTTCCGGCCCGGGTTCAGGAACCGCTCGAAGAGCAGTCCGTAGCGCAGGGGGCACATGTCGGTGATACCGAGCGCATAGGCGACGATGGAACCGGCGGCGGAGCCGCGCCCGGGACCGACCGGGATGCCATGGTCCTTGGCCCACTGGATGAAGTCCTGGACGATCAGGAAGTAGCCGGGAAAGCCCATGCCGACGATGGTGTCGAGCTCGAAGGCCAGGCGCTCCTCGACCTCGGTGGACAAGGTGTCGCCGTAGCGCCGATGCGCGCCCTGGCGGGCCAGGACCCGCAGGGTGCCGCCCTCGTCGAGGCCATCCGGGCAGGGGAAGCGGGGCAGGAAATACTGCCCGGTGGGGATGCCGCCGCCGGCGCAGCGCTCCGCCACCGCCTCGGTGTTGGCCACCGCCTCGGGCATGTCCGCGAAGGCCTCGGCCATCTCCGCCGGGGAGCGCAGCCAGTACTCCTCGGCGTCCATGCGCATGCGCCGGGTGTCGGCGAGGGTGGTGGCATCCTGGACCGCGAGCTGGATGTCGTGGATGCGCGCGTCGGCCTTGTCCAGGTAGTGGACCCAGCCGGTGGCGCACAGGGGCACCCCGCTGGCCGCGGACAGGCGGGCGAGCTGGCCGCGCAGGTCGACGCCGGTGGGATCGTGGGGCGTCACCTCGATCCACAGGCGGTCGGCGAAGATGTCGCGGAGCAGGCCGAGCTGGCGGGCGCCCTCCTCGGCGGCGCCGGCGGCGAGGTGGCGGTTGATGAAGCCGTTCTGCCCGGCCCCGGTCAGGCAGAGCAGCCCCTCATGGTGCTCGCGCAGCAGGTCGAGGTCCACCCGCGGCTCGAAGTAGAAGCCGGTGAGCCACGACTTCGACACCAGCCGGGCGAGGTTGCGGTAGCCTTCGGGATTCTGCACCAGGAGCACAAGCTGGCTGGTGTCCCGGGTCTTCTCGCGGATGCCCAGGGGCGCCACCTGGACCTGGGCGCCGAGGATGCCCTTGATCCCCGCATCCTTGGCGGCGGACTGGAATTCGAAGGCCCCGAACAGGTTGCCGCGGTCGGTCAGGGCGCAGGCCGCCATGCCCCGCTCCTTCACCGCGGCGACGTACTTGCCGACCGTGATCGGCGAACGGAGGAGCGTGTAGTGGCTGTGGACGTGGAGATGGACGAAACCCACGCCCGGCCCCCGTCAGAACCCGGCGGTGACGCCGGCGCCGAACAGCAGGATGGGATCGTCGCCGGCGCCGGGGATCAGGGCCGTGAAGGCGTCCTCGGGCTTCACCGCGCCGGCGAACAGGCGCAGGCGGGTGTTGCCCTGGTACTTCCAGCGCAGGGTCAGGTCGAGCTCGTGGCCCAGGTCCCGATCGCCGCCGGGGCCGTCGGTCGACATGCGCACGAAGCCATAGGCGAGATCGACACCGATCGTGCCGCGCTCATCGAAGCCGTAGCCGAAGCGGGCCTTGAACGACTGGGTGTCGCCCTGCAGGCCGCGCAGCAGCTCCCCGTACTTCTCGTTCTCGAACAGGTAGAGGTCGCCGATCGTCTCGAAGGGGTTGGCGAAGCCCTCGTCCTCGTCGGTGGTCTTGGCCTTGTCGCCGCTGAGCCAGTCCATGCCGACCCCCAGGGAGACCGGGTTGGGCACATTCCACAGCCAGTCGATGCCGCCGGACACCGCCCAGGCGCCCAGGCTGGTGCTGTCGTCGATGTCGCCGTCCTGGTAGGCGCCCTCCACATACCAGTCGCTGACGCCCATGTTCCACTCGCCGCCACCATGGATGGTGATGACCTCTTCGGCGATCCGCCCACCGGGCAGTTCGAGGTTCTGCTGCATGTTCACCGAGCCGGTGAGGAACATCCGGTCGTCACCCGAGGTCGCCGGCGACCAGTCGCCGCTGAGGAACCACCAGGTGCTGGCGTCCGGCAGCCGGTACAGGCCGGCGGTGAAGACCAGGGTCTCGACCCCGGCCCAGGAGAGGCGGGCCCCGTCCCATCCGGTCACATCGCGATCGTCGGCCCGGCTGTCGAAGAGCAGGGCGTGGTCCTTGCGGCCACCGCCGGCCAGGGCCGGGGAGATGCCGGAACGGCCCGCGGCGAGGCCGAGGGAGTCCATGCCCAGGAACGAATCGATGCGGACCTGGGCCCGGTTCAGGGTCAGGGCGCCGGTATCGCTGCTGCCGGTGTCGCCATTGCCGATCGGGGCGATCGCGCTGTCCGCCGGCAGGCCGCCGGCCTGGCCGTGGTAGCCGAAGGCGACCGTGACCGTGACATCGGTCTCGGTGCGCAGCTCCAGGCCGAGATCGGCCCGGAGCAGGCCGTAGCCGGCGCTGTCCGAACGGTCGTTGTCGCCGTCCGTGGCATTATAGGAGCGGATGCCGTCGAGGTCGACGAAGCCCTGGACCACCACCTGGCGCTGGTTCGGGCGCAGGGGTCGGCCGGCGGCCTGTTCACCGAGCCCGCCGAGGACGCCGCCCCCGGCGGCGGGGGTGTCGGCGGCGGCGAGGCCGGCAAGGCAGGCGCTCAGGAGGAGGGTGGTGCGCATGGGCCGGGATGGTCCCGCGGACCGCCCCGGGCGCAACGATCCGCACCGCCACGGCCGTTGCAGCGGCGGAGCACCGGGCCAAGGTGCCGCCATGCGCGCTTTTCTCGTCCTGGTCGTCCTCGCCGCCGCCGCCGGGGGCGGCTGGTGGTGGTGGAGCAACCGCTCGGTCCAGATCCAGGGTGCGGAGCCGGATCCGGCGGCCCTGCTTGCCCCGCCGACCCTTGGGCCGGCCGAGCCCCCGGCCGCCGCCAAGCCCCACCTGGACGAGGGTGACCGCCTGTGGGCCGCCGCCGGCGCCGATCCGGCCCGGGCCGCCAACGCCCCCCAGATCGCCCTGGCCTACAGCCGGGCCCTGCGCGCCCTGTACGGCCTGCCGGCCCATGAAGAGCGGGCCAACCGCCTGGTGGCGGAGCGCCTGACCCCCATCGGCAGCGCCCTGTTCTTCGCCAAGGCGACCTTTCCCAACGACCCGACCGGCACCTTTGCCGTGTACCAGGTCAAGCCCGGCGACAATCCCGACAAGATCAGCATGGTCCACGGCATGTCCCGGGAGCTGCTCAACCGCCTGCGCGGCCGGGACCCCAACGATGCCCGGCTCCAGGCCGGCCAGACGCTGACCCTGATCCGCGCCAAGGAGCAGACCGAGGCGGGCCGGGAACCCTATTTCATCCACATCGACAAGAGCGCCTTCCGCCTGGATCTCTACATCTGCGGCATCTTCGCCCGCCGGTACGAGATCACCCATGGCGCCCCGGAGAGCCCGACCCCGGTCGGCAACACCGCCATCACCCAGCGCGAGTGGCACCCCCAGTGGACCCACCCGGTGAGCAAGAAGGTCCTGCCCTACGGCGACCCGGAGAACATCCTCGGCCCGATCTGGCTGCGCTTCGACAGCGCCGGCATCGGCAAGGACGGCATCGGCATCCACGGCTACACCGGCGCCGATGCCCAGATCGGGATCATGGCCAGCAACGGCTGCATCCGCCTGCGCAACGACCAGGCCGAGGAGCTGTTCCAGACCCTGCCCTCGCCCCAGCGGGCCAAGACCATCGTCCAGATCGTCGACTGACGATCTGGTTCCGGGCTCGCAACCCCGGGCTCAGCCCGGCCCGCACCCCGAAAACAGAGACTTGCCGCCGGACGGAAGCCGCTAGCCTTTCCGCCCCCGTAAGGAACACCCGCCGCATGATCCGCATCGAGACCCGTCCTGGCGAGCCCATGGAGAAGACCCTCCGCCGCTTCAAGAAGCGCTGCGAGAAGGAAGGTCTGACCAAGGACATCAAGAAGAACATGTTCTACGAGAAGCCCTCCGAGGTGAAGCGCCGGGAGTACCGCAAGCTCGAGAAGCGGATCTCCCAGGAGAAGGCCGAGAAGGCCGCCGCCGCCAAGGGCCGCTGAGCCGTTTCCGGGACCGAGATGACCGATCCTGTCCTGGTCGCGGTCCCGCCGAAAGGCGGCAGTTTCGATGATGTGCTCAAGCGCCTGGTGGCCCTGCGTTGGCTCCAGGCGGAGTTCGTCACCGCGCTGCGCAAAGTCATCAAGGACGACAAGCGCCGGGTGAAGCTTGAAGAGGGCCTGATCGCCCTGTGGCGGGACACCGGCTCCTACGAAGGCACCATGCGCGCCGCGGACCGGGCCGGGCACGACCTCGATGAGGTGGACCAGGCCCTCCGTCGCATGCGCCGCTGGCGCGACGGCCAGGGCCGCGAGCAGGTGGACTACACCGACCAGCACGCGGTGGCCGCCATGGTCGCCCGCCTGCGTGAGGACCCGGACGCGGAAGTGCGCCGGGCCGCCTCCTGCCTCCATCTCCAGCTCGACCTGACCCGCCCCGGCAAGCCGGTGCGCATGGCCTTCAACCAGTGCGACTTCGCCCTGGAGCGGCCCGGTCTGGCCCCGGTGCGCGGCGTCCTGATGGGCACCGAGCACGAGGTCACCCCGACCTGGCTGCGCAAGCACAAGCGGGACATCTCGCTCACCTGCTACGACGCCTTCCACAACACCCTGCTCGATGTCCTCGACACCGGCGCGGTGCGCAACTGGCGGGAACTGAGCGCGCACCTCGACAAGAGCGCCACCGCGGTCCGCATCCTCGGCAGCCTGGGGCTCGACGACTACCTGGGCCACTGCGTGCTCATGGGCTCCGCCCTGGCCGAGCGCACCCGCGCCGCCGGCGGCGGCCGCCGCTGGGGCGGGACCACCGACCCCAAGTTTCCGATCCTGGCGTCGGCCCCCCTGCTCATCGACCCGGCCTACGAAGAGGTCTACGCCCGGGTCCTGGACAGCCGCCGCACCGGCATCCGCTTCGAGGCCGGCCCCAAGGACATCGAGGGCGCCTGCGCCGAGCAAGGCCGCATGGCCATCTACATCGTCCGCTCCGGCTCCACCGTCGCCGTCACCCCTGGCCTGTGCGTGGTCGGCGAACCCCTGATCACCAGCGAGACCATCGTCGCCGTGAACCAGGAGCGCCTGGAACGCAATCCCGGCGTCGGCGTCCTGGTCGAATCCCTGGCGCCGAGCGACGGCGACCACACCGCCGCCTGGCAGGCGAAGCTGGCGGCGAAGCTTGGGGCGAAGCTGGTCTGATTTGTCGATTTTTTTGGGGGGGAGGGGGGAGGAGAGGGAGGCGCTTGCCGGAGTGGGTTGGTTTTCCTGTGGGGCGATCGATCATCCCTGGACTCTCAGACTGCACCAACCCGCCTCGTACCCTCACAGCCCCCTCCCCTCTCCCCCTCCCCGAATACCAGAATGAGCGGCGACAAACGCATCATCGTCCCCGGCACCGACAACCCCAACTCCCTCGCCAAGGTCATCGAAGCCCTGGTCGAGCGTGAGCGGGTGGCCACGGTCATCGTCCGCCGGGGCGAGCGCTTCATCCTGAAATTCAAGGAGATGCGCAAGGAGATCCTGGTCGGCGAGGTGCGTTGCCTGCACTGGTCCGCGGAGATGTCGCGCAAGATCTGGCAGAACTGGCGCAAGGACGACGTCACCGGCGACGGCGGCCGGCGCGAGATCCTCCTCGCCGACGCCATCGAAAAGTTCGGCGCCGAGGCCCACCGCTACCGCGTCTACATCCCCATCGACGACATCACCGCCGTCTACGAGGACCTCGACGACCGCTTCGACGAGACGCCGTTCCTGCCCCTGCCCTGACCATCGCACCCGGGCGGCCCCGCCCCCACCGGAATCGCCGAGCACCGTTCGGCACGAGCCAAAACCGGACAGCGAACGCCATCCCCCAACCGGGACCGCCGAGCACCGCTCGGCACGAGCCAAACCCGGACACCGAACGCCATCCCCCGGCTGTCCGTCCACGCCTCCCTTCCGCCGCCGTCGCCCGCGCCACGCTGCCCGCCATGGCCAATGCCCGCACCGTCCTGGTGGTCGGACTCTATGTGGAAGACCAGCCCGGCGTCGTCCCACCGCGCTTCGAGCACCTGCCCGCCACCGCCGCCACCCTCGGCCTGGGCTGGACCGTCCAGCACCTGAACCGCCTCGACCCCGCCGCCTGGCACGCGGACCCGCCGGCGGGCATCATCCTCACCGGCAGCAAGCATTGCCTGGGCGAGGACTGCACCCTCGACGACTACCGCCCCCTCTCGGCCCTCCTCGACGACCTGCCCCGGGTGCCGGTCTTCGGCATCTGCTTCGGCCACCAGTTCCTGAACCATCGCGACGGCGGCACCCTGGAGCGCTTCGGCCGCTACCGCGAAGACAACGACTTCCCGATCACCCTCGGGGACGATCCGCTGTTCGCTGGACTGCCCAACCCCTGCCACCTGCCGGAAAACCACGGCCAGCGGGTCGCCACCCCCGGCCGCGGCTGGCGGGTGGTCGCCACCAGTGACGACGGCATCGAGGCCACCCGCCACGCATCCCTGCCGCGGATCTCGTTCCAGTTCCACCCCGAATACTGGCCGCGGTCCCAGCACCCGGACAACGGCCGCACCCTGGTGACCCGATGGCTCTCGACCCTGTGATCCCCCCGCTCCTGGCCCGGCGCGAGATCCACGCCACCCGCTTCTTCACCCTGGTCGAGGAGGACATCCCCGACCGCCACGGCAGGCCCTATGTTTACCACCAGGTGGAATCCAAGTGGGACGCGGTGGTCGTGGTCCCGGTCCTGCCCGACGGCCGGATCCTGGTCGAGCGGATCTACCGGCACCCCTACAAGCGCTGGTTCCACGAGTTCCCCGCCGGCGGCATCGAACCCGGCGAGGACCCCTGCGCCGCCGCCGCCCGGGAACTGCTGGAGGAAACCGGCCACGCCGGCGGCCCCCCGCGCCTCCTGCAATCCTTCGAAGCCATGCCCGGCCTCCTGCGCATGCGCCTGCATGTGGTCCTGATCGAGGACTGCCGGCTCGTCGCCGAGCAACAGCTTGAAGAACTGGAGATGCTGGAAGTCGAAGCCATGACCCGCGACCAGGCCTGGGCCATCGCCCGGCAGGAACCGCCGAGCAGCTTCCTGGTCATGGGGCTGTGGGCGTGGGGGCGGTAGATCGCGAAGGGCGGTCCGACACGGTGGCCCGGGTTGCACCCCGCGCCGGTCGATCATCACGCCATGACCGTTCTTGCCCGCTGCCAGAATCGCTCCCTATCCCGTGGCCCAAGCCACCCGCCCGGTAGGGGCGGTGCCATGGCCGCCGGCGGCACCCCCGACTGGAATCGCGGGAATGCGGCGTCAGGGATGGACACCGAGGCGGCCACGGGGGTCCTGCGAACCGGATCCGGCCCGGCCGCGCATCGCCGGCGACCGTCCTCCCACATCCTCGTCGAATGGCTCGCGCGGGTGTTCCGGCTGGGCTACCTGCCGTTGATCATGGCAACCGCCTGGGTTCATGCGGCGGATCCCGCCGAGGACTTCGCCCGCCTGCTCCCGCTGCCCATGGACCCGGGGACCGCCGAGCGCCGGCTCACCGACCATCTCGGACGGCTCCCCCTCTCGCACCATCGCCTCCGTTCGGAGACTTCGCCGGGGGCGGTGATCTTCCATCTCGACACCCGTCGGAACCTGGTTCTCGAGGTCGACACCACCCGCGACCCGGTCGGCAACATTGGCCCTGGCGACCAGGCTTCGGATGAACGACTTCGGTGATGCCGTGACCGGCATCGCCGAACCACTCCGGAGCGACATCCTCGCCATCCAGGATGCGCCGACCATACGGGGCAACGACTTCCGCGGCGACCCGCTGCTCGGGGTCGCCACGCGATTGCATGCCGCCGGGCGGGAACGGACTCTGGCGGCGTTCGACGGTTATCTCGACCTCTTCCGGAAACGGATTGCCGACGACGGCATTGGCCGCATCCGTGATGCCCACCACTGGGCTGACGAATGCCGTTGGAATGGCGACCGGGTGCACCTGCTGACGCGGTTGATGTTCCGCCCACGGCCGGGCGGCCGCGCATGGATGCCACCGGGGTTGGGAGCGCCACTCCCGGGTCCGACGGACCAGGGCAGGCTTCCGCTGTTCCCCATGGTGGTCCGTGACGGCTTGCCGTTCCTGGCCACCTCAGGCTACCTGCTTGCCGGTCAGCCCGAGCCGCCGACATGGTCTCTTGTCTTCGCCCGCGATGCCTGCGACCTGGTCGCTGATCTGCCCATGCCGACCCAGGATCCCCTAATCATCGCCGAACGGGCTACCGAGACCCGGCCCTGCTCGATGCCTACGCGCCCGAACAACGGGAATTCCTGGTCAGCGTCATCCGCCAACAAGCCGTCCGCATCCGGTTGGCATTGGACGGTGATGGACGCTCCCCCGTCTGGCAGGCCGCCCTGGACCGGGCCCGGACCGATCCCTTGCACTGGGATCCGCAAACGACCGGCTATCGCGTTCCCACGAAGTGAGGGTCTGCGGGGTCGCCGACCGGGCCGGCGGGGAGGGGCCCGATCAGGGGTCCTGGCGGGCCGCCGATGGACCGGTCCGGCTTGCGCCGCTGCATCCCTGCTGAGAACGGTTCCCATGCGCATCATCGCCGCCATCGCCGGCGCCCTCCTCGGGCTGCTGTTCCTGTTCGCCGCCGCGGCGTTCTTCTTCAATCTGATGGGTGGACCGGCCCCCGCGGAGGGATCGCCGATGGCGGCGTTCTTCGCCGCCTTCGCGCCCACCGGCTACCTGGCCTTCGTCAAGGTGCTGGAGGCGGTCGGCGGGGTGCTGGTGGCCCTGCCCTGGACCCGCCGGCTGGGTCTGCTGATCCTGGGGCCGATCATCGTCAACATATTGGCATTCCACGTCTTCATCACCGGCGGCCAGGGCCTGCTGGAGCCCATGATCCTGGTCATGACCGGCCTTGCCCTGGTCCTGGTGTGGTGCGAACGGGCGGTGTTCGCCCCGTTCCTGCCCGGACGGACCCCGACGCCCTGAGCCCGGACACGGGGTTGCACCCGGGCCGGGGGCCAGAGAGTGCCGCGCTCCCCTTTCTCCGAGGCAGCCATGCAGGTGCAGGTCAACGACGCCGGATCGCTCACGAAGCAGCTCACCATCAGCTACACGGCCGATGAGGTCGCGGCCCGCCGCAACCAGCTCATCCGCGAGTTCGGCAACCGGGCCAAGGTCGACGGCTTCCGGCCGGGCAAGACCAGCCGGGCCCTCCTGGAAAAGCGCTTCGGCCCCGCCGCCACCGCCCAGTCCCTGGATGACCTCGCCGACGAGGGCCTGCAGAAGGCCATCGCCGAGCAGCAGCTCAAGCCCCTCGGCGCGATCACCCCGGTGTCCCGGGACGCGGCCAGCGGCCTGTCCGTCACCGTGTCGTTCGAGGTCCACCCGCCCGTGACCCTGCCCGCCGCCGGCAGCATCGACGGCCTCGACCTGAGCCCCGCCGAGGTTGGCGACGCCCAGGTGGACGAGATGGTCACCTCGATGGCCCGCCGCGCCGGCACCATGTCGGTCCTGACCGCGGACGAGACGGTGATCGCCGACGACAGCGTCACCCTGGTCGGCGGGGTCAGCGTCGATGGCGCGGAACTCCGCGCCCTGCACGACTTCCACCACCTGGTCGGCGGCTACCCCCTGTTCGGCAAGCCCGCGGACGACGTGGTGGCCGCCTTCGCCGGCAAGAAGGTCGGCGACCAGATCGCCTTCACCGCGACCCTGCCCGCCTCCTTCACCCCGGCGGAGTTCGCCGGCAAGGAGGGCGCCCTGTCGGTGACCATCCAGGCTGCCGAGCGCCTGCGCGCCACGGTGGTCGATGATGCGTTCGCGCAGAAGGTCGGCGCCACCGACCTCGCCGACCTGCGCGCCCGCCTGAAGCAGCGCCTGCAGTCCACAAAGTCCAACGAGCAGCGCAGCAAGCAGGTCGAAGCCCTGGTCGCCAAGCTGGTCGAGACGGTCCCGGTCGAGCTGCCCGCCAAGATCCGCGCCGGCGTCGCCGAGAACGCCGCCGCCCAGGCCGCCGCCGGCAAGACCGGCGACGAGGCCGAGGCCGCCAAGATCAAGGCCGTCGCCGACGCCGAGGCGGACCTCAAGAAGTTCATCATCTTCGAGGCCCTGGCGAGCAGCCAGGAGGTCCAGGTGACCCGCGAGGACCTGGAAGACCAGATCCGCATGGCCGCCTACCAGACCGGCCGCAAGCCGGACGCCATCGCCAAGCAGCTCCAGACCTCGGGCAAGGTCCCCCAGGTCGTCCAGGAGATCCGCCACGCCAAGGCCGTCGAGACCTTCCTCGACGCGGTCATCGCCGCCAAGCAGCCCGCCGCCGCCGCCGCCCAGGGCTGAGCGGTCCAACCACGGTTGCCCGCGGCGCCGCAGGGGACACCCCCTGCGGCGCCGTCGTATGCAGACCGCACCCGGGGCCGGCAGCCCTTGCCGGTCGGGAATGGCCGGCCACCGTTCCGGTCATGCGTCCGCTCGCCTGCATCCTCGCCACTGCCGCCCTCGCCGCCGCCGATCCCGGGATCACGGTGGAATTCGCCCCCGGAGCCACCTTGCGCTCCGCCTGGGAGGGCGGGCCCTACGCGCGGATGCTGGCGGATCGGGCCCTGGGCGCCGCGGTCGGCGCCACGGTGGCGGATCTCGCCCGCCGGACGGCGCCGCTGCTCGACACCACCGGCGCCCGGTTCGTGGCGGATGCCGCCGGCATGCGCTGGACCATCGACTGCCCGACGCCCGAGGCGGCCCAGCGCTGGGTCGCCGCCGCCGCCGAGCTGCGCCAGGCGGCGGCCCCGGATCTTCCCCAGGGGCCCCTGGCCCCCCGGGCCGAGGGACATCGGGTCACGGCCAGCGAAGGCGATCCGGCCCCCCGCCCGGCCCTGGTCCGCACCCACCATGTGGAGATGGCGGCGGATGTGCCGCCGATGCCCGGACTCCCCGATCGCCTGACCGGTTGGGCCGACCTGATCCCCAGCGGCAGCCGGGAGCGGCTCGATGCGGCCTGGCCGGCCCTCGCGGCGGCCCTGCGCCCGGCGGACCCGCGGGTGGTGGCGGACATGCCCTCCGGAACCCTGATGGCGGCCGCGGTGGCGGTGGACGGCGCCGCCGCCGTGCGCTGGCTGGCGACCATGGCCGGCGATGCGGGGCCGGTGTGGGACGCGGCGGTGGTCGAGAGCGGGCTCGGGGCCGGCCTCGCCGATCTCGCCCCGCTCATCGACGGCACCTGGACCCTGGCGGTGCTCCCCGGGGCGCCCTTCCCGGAGCTCGTGCTCGATGCGCCCCGCACCCCCGCCTGGGATGAGCGGATCCTGGCCCTGTTCGCCCGCATCCCCGGCTGGTCCGCCGAGGGCGACGGCCCATGGATGACACCCCTGCCGGGAACCCCGGTCATGCTCAGCGTCGCCCGCGAACCGGCCCGGTGGCGGATCCAGGTCGGCGGCAGCGGCAACGCCCCGGCCGCCGGTGGTCTCGCCATCCCGGCCACCGCCGCCGCCTGGATCGCCGTCGACATCCCGCGCATCGCCCAGGCCGCCCCGGGCTGGATCTCCTTCGCCAGCCGGGACCGCCTCGTGCTGTCCCAGGCCCGGGCGGTCGCCACCGCCGCCCGCGCCCTGGGGCCGCAGACCTTCGCCCTGGCCCGCACCGGCACGGATGGGGTGCGGCTCGACGCCCAGGGACCGATGGGGCTCCTGGCCACGCCGACCCTGGCGGCGGTGGCGCTGCCGATCATCGGCCAGACCCGGGAGATGGCGCTGAAGGCCAAGACCGGGAACAATGTAAAACAGATCGTGATCATGATGTTCGCCTACACAGCGGACAACGACAACCAGCCACCCGCGGACCTGGAAGCGATGATCCCCTGGTCCAAGGGGGATTTCCCCGAACGCCTGCTCCACTCCGCCGCCGGCGACCGCCTGGGTCTGCCGATGCCGCATTTCCGGTATCTGCGGCCGCGATCCGACGCCGGATTCAAGGGCACCGCTGCCATCGTCGTCGAGGATCCCGCCTGCAACCGGGGCCGTGGCTGCATCGTCGGCTTCGGCGACGGCCACTACGAATGGGTCCCCGCCCCGCGCAGCACCGCCCTGTGGGCGGCGATCCAGGAGCGGCCGCTGGACCACCTGTGGACCCCGCAGGAGAGCACCACCCTGCCCGGCCTGCACGAGTGAGCCCGGGGGCCCGCCGCCTTGCGCCGCCCCGGCGCAGGCGATCCTGACGGGCATGCGCATCGCCATCGCCGCCGACCATGCCGCCGTGGACCACAAGGCGGCCCTGTCCGCCCATCTCCGGGGGCTGGGGCACGAGGTCGTGGACTTCGGCACTGACAGCACCGCCTCCTGCGACTATCCGGATCTCGGCATTCCCGCCTGCCAGGCGGTGGCCCGGGGCGAGTGCGCCCGGGGCATCCTGATCTGCGGCACCGGCATCGGGATGTCGATCGCCGCCAACAAGGTGCCGGGGATCCGCTGCGGGCTGGCCCACAGCGTGGACACCGCCCGGCTGGCGGCGAACCACAACAACGCGCAGGTGCTGGCCCTGGGGGCGCGGATCGTCGATGCGGCCACCGCCATCGCGATGATCGACGCCTTCCTGAGCACCCCCTTCGAAGCCCGTCACCAGCGTCGCCTCGACAAGATCGCCGCCTACGAGAAGAGCCCCACATGCTGACGCCCGCCGACCTCCTCCGCGACGGCAAGCCCGTCGCCGAGGCCATCGCCTCCGCCGCCCCGGCCCCCGCCGACCTCGCCGCCGCCCTGACCGGGGCCGCCGGGGACCACCTCGCCGCCCTCTGCCTGGTCGCCGCCGGCCTGACCGCCGCCGCCGCGCCGGTGCTGGTTCCCGCCCTCCTCCCCCACCTGGGGGCCGACGGCTGGGCCGGCAAGGCCGCCGCCCACGCCCTGGCCCGGCTCGCCCCGGTGGACGCCGTGGCGGCGGTGGTGCCGGACGGCGATCTGGACACCCGGGAGAACGCCTATGCCGCCCTCGCCGGGCGGATTGCCCTCCAGGGCAGCGACGCGTCCCTGGCGGACCGGCTCGCCGGCTTCGTCGAGGCGGAGATCGCCCGCGCCAAGGCCGGCCGCACCAGCCTGGCGGAGCACGCCCTGCGCGCCCTGGCGGTGCTCGGCGACCGCCGGGTCGGCGACCTCGCCCAATTGATCATCGAGGCTGACCGCTTCTGCGACCGCTTCGAGGTCAACCGGATCCGCAAGGCCGCCGCCGACGGCCGCGACGGCGAGACCCGCTCCGCCCTGATCGCCCCCTGGGCGGAGCAGTTCGCCGACCACCTGTTCACCGCCCCGGCACCCAAGGCCCCTGAGGCCGCGCCGGCGAAGCCCGCCCCGGCGCCCCGGGCCCCGATGGCCGGTCCGCGCTCCCCCCTGGCCCCGCCCGCGCCGATGAAGACCCCGGCCGCCAAGGCCCCGGTCCCGCCGCCCCCGGCCGCCGAGGACGCCCTGGATGCCGAGGACGATGCCGGCCTGCCGCCCGAGGGCGCCCCGGGCGAACCGGGCGAGCCGGCGCCCATCGACTGGGCGGCCTTCGCCGGCTCCCCCCAGGCGGCGGCACTCAAGCCCACCGAGAAGCAGATCGTGACCCAGGTCGGCCCCCTCCTGGAAGAACTGGCGGCCCGGGCCATCGGCATCCCCCTCACCGAGGCCAGCGACCAGGAGATCGTGGCGCTCATGCTCCAGGTCCTGCCCCAGGCCCTGCCGCCCCAGCATGTCCAGGCGGTCCTGTCCCCTCCGTCCCTGAACGGCCTCGCGGCCCTCGCGGCCTGGCTGGGCGAGACTGGAACCGGACTCGCCGCGGGAGTGAAGCTCATCCGCGCCCAGATGCAGGCCCAGATGCGCCGGGCCGGCATCATC
>CAMCAC010000012.1 GCA_945872305.1 Candidatus Kuenenia stuttgartensis
GCGGTGCTCGACCGCAACGAGCGGGCCGAGGACGACGATCTCGATGCCCATGTCCGCGACACCCTGGCCGCCGGGGTCGGCCTGTGCGACCCGGCGGTGGTACGCGACATCCTCGCCGATGGCGCGGCGGCCATCGCCTTCCTGCGCGAACACGGCTGCTCCTTCGACCTGCACGGCGATGCGATCGCCCTGACCCGCGAGGGGGGCCACAGCGCCCGCCGGATCCTGCATGCCAAAGGCGATGCCACCGGCGCCGAGGTGGCCCGGGCCCTGGTCGCCGCCGCCTCCGCCCACCCGCGCATCACCCTGGTGGAATCCGCCTTCGCCATCGACCTCATCTCGGACGAGGACCGGGTGGTGGGTGTGCTCTACCACCGGCGCGAGGAGCTGTTCGCAGCCCTGGCCGGGACCACGGTGCTCGCCACCGGCGGGTGTGGGCGGATCTGGCGCGAGACCACCAATCCGGCCCTGGCCACCGGTGACGGCCTCGCCATGGCCTACCGGGCCGGGGCCCGGCTCGGGGATCTGGAATTCATGCAGTTCCATCCCACCACGCTCTACATCGCCGGGGCGAGCCGCCTGCTCATCACCGAGGCGATGCGCGGCGAGGGTGCGGTTCTCAAGAACAGCGACGGTGAGCGCTTCATGCCGGGCTACCATCCCCAGGCCGATCTCGCGCCCCGGGATGTGGTGACCCGGGCGATCATCAGCGAGATCCGCCGCACCGGCTTTCCCCATGTGTGGCTGGATGCGACCCATCTCGGCGCGGACTTCCTCCGCACCCGCTTCCCCACCATCCATGAGGCCTGCACGCGGCTCGGCATCGACTGCTCGACCCAGTGGCTGCCGGTCCATCCGAGCGCCCATTACCACTGCGGCGGGGTGATCACGGACCGCCTGGGCTACACCGGGGTCGCCGGCATGTGGGCCGCCGGCGAGGTGGCCTGCACCGGCCTGCATGGGGCGAACCGGCTGGCCTCGAACAGCATCCTTGAAGGGCTGGTCATGGGCATCCGGGCCGGCCGCGACGCCGCCCGGGCCGGCGGTCCCCCCGGTCGTCGACGGGTCGCGGTGGCGAAACCGCCCCCGGCCCCCGAGGTGGATGTGGCGGATCTCGTCCGCTCCGCCCGCTCGCTGATGTGGCGCAACGTCGGCATCGAGCGCAGCGGCACGGAACTGGCCACCGCCGCCCGCACCCTGGCCTTCTGGACCAAGCACCAGGCCCGGGGCGAGTTCCGCAGCCGGGACGGCTGGGAGCTGCAAAACCAGTTGCTGGTCGGCTCCCTGGTGGTCGCCGCCGCTACCGCCCGCACCGCCGGCGTCGGTACCCACGGCCGCAACGACAGCCAGGGGGAACCCTGGTCCGGGCGCATCACCCTGCAGCGGGGGAATCCATGAGCGACGATCGTGATTGGCGCCCGGTGGGCCGGGTCGAAGACTGGCCCGCCGAGGGCGCCCGGGTCATCGAACTCGGTGCCCGGCGCATCGGCGTGTACCGCCACCAGGGCCGCTGGTACGCCCTCAAGGACATCTGCCCCCACGCCGGCGTCGGCCTGGCCCGGGGCCCGGTGCAGGACCGACAGGTGATGTGCGTCGGCCATGGCTGGCGCTTCGATCTGGAAACCGGCGACCTCACCGAGGGCCCCAAGGGACGAAACTTCACCGTGGCTGCCTATCCCGTGCGGGAGCGGGATGGCGTGGTGGAAGTGGGGCTGTAGCCCGGACTCAGGCCTTCCGCTTGATGAAGCCGACCCGGGCCTTGGCGGGCTTGGCAGCCTTGGCCGGGGCCTCGGGCTTCGGCTTCGCGGCGGCCGGCTTTCCGGGTGCCGATGTCTTGGCGGCGGTGCGAGCAGGGCGGGCGGGCTTGCCGCCCCGCTTGGCCGGTGTGGCGGCGGGTTCCACGTCCTCCGGCTCCGGCTCCGGTTCCGGACGCTCGGGTTTCAGCACGCTCGGCACGATGCACCACTGGCCCTCGGGCAGATCCCCCAGGCCCCACTCGCCGATCCGGTCGCGCAGCAGGTCGAGCACCCGAAGCCCGTCCTCTTGGCAGACCCGGCGGATCTGGTGCTTGCGGCCCTCGCGCAGGGTGAAGGTGAGCTGGGTGCCGCCCACGGCGCCCTCGACCCGCATGGGCAGGAGGGGCTTGCCGTCGAGCTGGCGCGGGCCGTTCAGGCGCTCGAGCAGCCGCCTGGTCACCGGCTGGTCCACGGTCACCCGGTACTGCTTCGAGATGGAGGTGCCGCCGGTGATGCCCTTCACCAGCCGGCCATCGGTGGTCATCACCAGCAGCCCGCGGCTGTCCTTGTCCAGCCGCCCGGCCACGCTCAGCAGCCAGGGTTTCGCCAGCACCCGCTCCACCGTCTGATGCTCGGTCCTGCCGGCGGGATCGTGCAGCCGGTCCTTGGTCAGGAGCTGCCAGGCGGGCACCTGGTCGCCCTCGGGCATGGTGCTGACGATGCCGGCGGGCTTGTGCATGAGCACAGTGATCTTGGTGTCGAGCCAACGCCGCCCCTGGCCGACGATCTCGACCCGGGCCCGGGGCGGCACCGGCTCCGAGGTGGTGTTCACCACCCGTCCGTCCACCTCGACCATTCCTGCCAGGATCAGCCGCTCGGCTTCGCGCCGGGAGCACAAGCCCCGCTGCGCCATGATCTTGGCCAGACGGGTAGCGGACGGATCCAGATCGCGGTCAGGCATGGGGGGCGGATCCTGGCCATCCGCCGCCGCCCGCCAGGGCCGGCACCCGCCGCACCGGCTTGCACTCCCACGCCGTGCCCGGATAAGCCTGCCCGCCCGCCCGGATAGCTCAGCGGTAGAGCAGCGCTTTCGTAAAGCGAAGGTCGGAGGTTCGATTCCTCTTCTGGGCACCATGCGCCCCGGTCGATGACCGGGGCGTTGCTGTTGGAGGCCACCGTGATCTACCTTGCCGGTCCCCTGTTCACCGCTGCCGAGCGGGCGTTCAATGCCGATCTGGCCGGGCGGCTGCGGGCCGCCGGGCATGGGGTGCTGGTGCCCCAGGAATTCTGCGCCGGGTTCGACCAGGACAGCGCCCTGGGCGGGGCGGCGAAGTTCGCGGCGATCCGCCAGGCCTGCCTCAACCACCTGGCCAGGGCCGGCCGGGTCGTGGCGGTGCTGGACGGGCCGGACATCGACTCCGGCACCGCCTACGAGTGCGGGTGGGCGGCAGCCCGGAGTATCCCGGCGGTGGGGCTGCGCACCGACTGGCGGCCGGCGGAGAACGGCACCGGCAACTGCATGATCACCGCCGGGATGCCGGTGGTGGTCTCGGTGGAGGCCCTGTTGGCGGCCCTCGGCTGACCGGGACTTCATCTCGGCGCCGTTCCGCCGATGCTGCCCGCATGAGCAAGTGGGGACCTTACGCGGCGGCGCTCGTGCTCCTCGGCGCCCTGATCGCCTTCTTCACCTATTACGCCATCTACAACAGCCGGCAGGAGACCGGGGCGAAGCGCGAGTACAACCGCGAGGAGCAGATGCGGCGCAATCAGGAGCAGCTCGACAAGGCGAGCTACGGCATCCCGCCCTGACCCGGGATGGTCGTCGACACGCCGGACCGCCGGTGCGCTCCGCGACCCTTGAAGGGCCAGGACGGCGGCGAGCCTGGGGCCATGGCCGAGCCCCTCCTGGTCGTCGATGACCTGTACATCAGCTTCGCGGTCGGCGGCCGCACCGTGCCCGCGGTGCGCGGCCTGTCCTTCACCGTCGGCGCCGGCGAGACGGTGGCCCTGGTCGGCGAGAGCGGTTCGGGCAAGAGCGTCACCGCCCAGTCGGTGATGCGGCTGCTGCCGGCGCCCCCGGCGACCTATCCCTCCGGCGGGATCCGCTGGATGGGCGAGCCGGTGCTGAGCATGGGCGCGGACCGTCTGCGCCGGCTGCGCGGTGGCGAGGTCGGCATGGTGTTCCAGGAGCCGATGACCGCCCTGAACCCGACCATGACCTGTGGCGCCCAGGTCGCCGAGGCCCTGGATCTGCACACTGACCTGCGTGGCGAGGCGCGCACCGCCCGGGTCATCGATCTCTTCAAGCAGGTCGGCATCCCCCAGCCCGAGACCCGGTTCCGCCAGTACCCGCACGAACTGAGCGGCGGCCTGCGCCAGCGCATCTGCATCTGCATCGCCCTGGCCTGCGACCCCAAGCTGCTCATCGCCGACGAGCCGACCACCGCCCTCGATGTCACCATCCAGGCCCAGATCCTCGACCTGCTCAAGCGGCTCCAGACCGAGCGCGGCATGGCGGTCCTGTTCATCACCCACGACCTCGGGGTGGTCCGCGAACTGTGCGACCGGGTCGTGGTCATGCGCCACGGCCAGAAGCTGGAGGAGGGCCCGGTGACCCAGGTCTTCGAGAACCCCCAGCACCCCTACACCAAGGCCCTCATCGCCTGCCGCCCCCGCATCGGCGACGACCGCGAGGTCCTGCCCACCGTCCAGGACCAGATCGGGGCGTGATGCGGTCGCTTCGAGGCTTACAGGAGATCGGGAGGGCGCGGAGGGCCGCGGAGGTGGGGATGGTGCGACATGCCTGATGCCCTTCCCGTCATCGGGATCGTGCTTGGCTTGGTGATCCCTTTCGTCCTCCTGTATGCCGTCACCCGCCGCTTTCCGGGTGCGTTGGCCGATGACCAACTCTATCGGCCGGTCTGGTGGTCATGGGTCATCTGGAGTCTGGCCTGGGCCTTCATGGTCGCCCTTGCCGTCGGAGGTGGGGTAGCCTGGCTTCAGCAATTCCTGGCGGTTGGTGATCCGTGGTCGCTTTCGCTGGTGTGGTGCGTGGGATTCGCCTGGATGGCCGCCCGCAGCCTGGCGCGCCGTTGCGGGTGGTGGCACCCCCGGCGTCCGCGCATCCTGGAACCGGACAGCCGAGCTTCCTAGCGACCATGCCAGTCGGTCCTCCGCGGCCCTCCGCGCCCTCCCGCCCTCCTGTTAGCCTCGAACCCCCGCACCGAAACCATGATCAAACGCGACCTTCCCGACGGCACACCCATTTCCGTGATCGGGGTCGGGGCATTCGCCATGGGCGGGTGGATGTGGGGAGCCCAGCAGGATGACGACAGCCGGGCGGCGCTGCATGCGGCGCTCGATGCGGGCGTGACCTGGATCGACACGGCGCCGATCTACGGCGACGGCCGCGCCGATGCCCTGGTCGCCGAGGTGCTCACGATCCGTCAGGACCGGCCCCTGGTGTTCCACAAGTGCGGCCACCGGCTGGTGGACGGTCAGCGGGTCACCGACGGTTCCCGGGAGCGGATCATCGCCGACTGCGAGCAGCAGTTGCGGGCCTTCGGCGTCGAGTGCCTGGATCTGCTCCAACTCCACTGGCCGGGGCCCCAGCCCATCGCCGAGACCGCTGGGGTCTTTGCCGAATTGAAGCGGGCAGGCAAGATCCGCCGGGTCGGGGTGAGCAACTTCAGCCGTGATCAGCTGGCCGCCTGGACCGCCGCCGGCGGGCCATTGGACACGGTGCAGAACAAGTACTCGATCCTCGATTCCCAGGCCGAGGCGGATGTCCTGCCCTGGTGCGCCGAGCACGCGGTCGGGTTCCTTGCCTATTCACCCCTGGCCCGGGGCCTGCTCACCGGGACCTGGGACGACACCAAGGTGTTCCCCCCGGGTGACCACCGTGGCGACCGGGCCGAGTACGGATCCGAGCGCCGCCGCCAGTTGGCGCCACTGTTGGCTGAACTCGCCCGCATCGCCGAGGAGGAGGACGTGCCTGTCGCCGCCGTCGCCATCGGCGCCCTGCTCTGCACCGAAGGTCTCGCCGGCGTCATCGTCGGCGCCCGCACCGCCGAGCAGGGCAGCCTGCTCGGGGATTACGCCTATCCGCTCCGCCAGCGGGACCTCGACAGCATCGCCGCCGCCCTGACGGCGTGCGGCGGCTGAGCGGTCACTCCCCGGCCTGTTCCTCGGTCACCGCCCAGAAACCACCCGGGTGGTCCCCGGCCTGCCACCACCACAAGGACGGATCGGTCCAGGTGCGCCCGTCCGCGGCTCGGATCTGCTCGCGCACCCGGATGTGGCGACCGTCCTTGTGCGCCCGCAGGGTGGACCACCAGCCACGATCGTCCTGGGTCGGAGCGCCCGTGATGACGGTCCATCCGGCGGCGCGCAGACAGTCCGCCGCCGGATGCAGGCTGCGGGTGCCGGTGGGGATCCAGCGCAGCACCACATGGCGGTCCTCGGTGGCGAAGCGGGCGATGCGGCCGGGGAATCCCGCCGCAGCGGCCATGTCCGCAGCGCTGGCTGGCAAGGGCGTCAGGGCGCGACCATCCCAGTGGTCCGGCCACCCGGGAAAACCCTCGGCCACCCGCACCGCCGGACCCGGGGCGGTGAAGGGCGCAAGGAACGCGATCACGGCGACAATGGGGAACGGCCACACCGATCGGACCGGTAAGCCGCCTTCAGGTTCACCGGGCTCCGGTGGGATCGAAGCCCGCGGACGCAGGACCAGGAAGCAGGCCGTCAGGGCGACCGCCACGGGCCTGTGCGCCCTGGCGGTGTGCAGCCACTCGTTGGTGGGCAACAGGCCGTGGGCACCGAGGGTCAGGGACGCCGCCCGCCAGCCGTTGGCGAGCACCGCCGCGACCACCGCCGCCGCCACGCCGGCCGCGGTGCGTCGCCAGCCCCAGCCCAGCCACGCGGCCACCGCCGCCATCGCCACGCAGGCGGTCCACAGGAGGCGGATGCCGCTGCATGGACCGTCCACCACCACCGGTTCACCGGCGACGAGGAGGACCACGCCCTCACGCTCGACCGGGACGCCCGCCAGGGCGGTCAGGGCCGTGGCGAGCAAGGCGGTCAGATGACGGAGGGGGCCGCCGGCCCAGAACTGCAACGAGGCGATCACCGGCAGGGACAGGAGCGCCAGGGCGATGACCCCCGGCTCCAGCCGCCAGCCGAGGATCCCGCGCAGGGCGCAGGCCAGCACGGGCAGCAGCACCGCCGCCCGCAGCAACGGGGGTGTCCCGACGGCGGTGAGGGCGGCGAAGAGCCCCAGACCCAGCAGCGCGGCCATGGTCCATCGGCGATCCGGTGTGCCTCGTCCGGCCCGGGCGAGGGCGATCCCGGCAATGGCCAGGGGCACCAGACCCAGCGGCTCATCGCCTCCGTCGCCCAGCCGATCTCCATACCAACGCCACACCGGCCAGCCGGCGGCGATGATGGACAGGACGGCGAGGGAGGCCGGAATCACGCGGTCCGCCGCCGCTGCCGCCAGGCGAAGGTGGCGAGGGCCGCCAGGGCCACCGCGAGCAGGGCCCAGGTCTCCGGCTCCGGGATCGAGGGCACGGCGCCGTCGCCCGGGGTCAGACCCTGGGCGATCTCCTGGGCCCGGGTCTCGAGCACCACGAGACCGCTCACCGGCGTGACCAGCCGGTGGTGTTGCGCCAGGGCCTGGGCGGTGGCCCGGTCCGGCTGCATGCCGGCGAGCAGGGTGCGGATGCGGTCGAGGGCCTCCAGGCGCACCAGATGATCGCTGGTCCGCACCGCATCGTCCGGCGGCATCGCGGTCCGCCGGCGTTCCGCCACCGGCACCGGACCGATGCCTGGCAGGGTGGCGATCATGGCCGCCACCTGATCCCCCGCGACGCGCAGGGACCGGGTTCCGCCGGCGCCATCGGTGGCCTGCAGGGCGACCACGGGACCCGGGGCCACCGCGACCTCCACCAGCCGGCCACCGGCCCGGTCGAGAGCCATGCGCAGATCCTGGCCACGACGGCCGATGGGCTGCGGTCCGTGGATCCACACCACGGTTCCGCCACTGCCCGCGTCGGCCACCGCCGTCGCGACCGCGCCGCTGCCGTCGTGACCACCGCGGAAAGGGGTGCCGTCCGTCACCGGTTCGTCCTGGATGAACTGGATCCGCGCGGCCGGCAGCGACCGGGCAAGGTCCCGGCGCAGGACATCGGCGGAGGGTGCGAGGGCCGCGCCGGCTTCGATGACCACCGTCACCGGCGCCGGTTCCGGATCGCGCCAGGTCTGGACCACGGCGCCCCGCTCATCCGGCGTCCATGCGGCGGCCACGGTGGCGCTCCGTCCGGCTTCGAGGAGCACGCTGCTGCCCAACGGCGCCTCGCCCCGCCAGTCCACGGCCGGTATCGCGCCCACCGGGCCGACGCCTCCCTTGGCCGCGAGCCAGACCGGCTGGCGCTCGGCGAGGGATTCCAGGTTGTGGTGCGCCACCACCGGGAGCAGCAACCGGGCCCGGGCCCGGTCGGGGGCCAGGGGCATGGGTGCGGTGATGCCCAGTCGCACCCGCAGGGTTCCCTTGGCGGGCACGGGAAAGACCTGGAGCAGCACGCGGTCGCCGCCCAGGGTGGTGACCAGGGCGGGGTCACGCTGCTCACGCACCGCCACCTGCTGGTAGGCGGCGATCGTCTGGGCCCGGCTGCCCACCGCGGCCTCCCGGGGGACGCCATCGACCCACAGGGTGAGGCGGGAGACCGCGCCCTCCGGCGGCAGCACCAGCTCGCAGCGGGCCTCCTGGGCCTGGCTGCCATCATTGGCGAACACCCACGACCATTCGAGATAGGCCAGCCCCGCGTCACCATCCAGGCTGCCGTCGATCCGGCTCTCCTGGGCCCGCAGGCCATGGATCGCTGGGCCCACGGTCTGGCGGCCACGCAGCTCATCCCACCACACGGAGCGCCCGGACCCCTGGCGGATGCGGCCGGTCATCCGGAACAGGACCTCGGCGGCCACTTCCTGGCTTGGGCCGTCGGATTCGCCCATGCCCCAGGTTCCCGACCAGCCGGTACGGATGACCGGACCGGAACGCCAGCGGCCGCTCGGTTCGAGGATGTCTTCAACCATGCCTGGATCGCCCCAGACCGCCAACCGGGCCGCGACGGCGGGCCTGGCGGCGGGATCCCGGGCCTCGTCGAGCTGCGCCATGGTGTACACGCCCCGGGCATCGAAGCCGGCGAGCACCATCACGGCAAACCCCGCCCAAAGCACGGTCCATGGCCGGATCCCAGGGGCGCTGCGGTCGCGGAGCGTGGTGTTCAGCAGCACCACCGCGGAGCCGACCGGTGCGAGCATCAGCAACCCCAGGCCGATGGCCAGGATGCCGATCACGGCGATGGGAAAGGTCGGGGCCAGGGCGATGGCGTAATAGACCGAGGTGCCCAGGGCCATGCCGCGCAGGGCGCGGAGCGGACGAAGCCGGCCTCCCGGGCGGAGCGCATCGAGCACCCCGGTCGCCGGCACCATGGCGATGAGCAGGGCATGGAGGGGACTCGGGATCAACTCCACCATGTCGAGCAGCAAGCCCATCCCCAGGGCAAGCGCCGGCAGCACCACCACCAGGAACCACCAGAGAAAACCCCGCGGGGCTTCGCCGGTCCCGGGATCCGTCACAGGAGCCGGGACCGGCGTGGCGCCCCCGACCGGGCCGAGCCGGGCGAAGGCCGCATCGACCGCAGCCACATCCACCGGGTTGATGCCGAGCAGGGCCGCCTCCACATGGCGTCGGCAGTCTGCGACCACCTCGTCCGGATCGCCGTCATCAGGGCCAAGACCGCGGCGTACCTGGAGCAGCCGGGATTCCAGATGGTTTCGGGCATCGTCGTTCCAGGTCATGTCAGCTCCGTCGTGCCCGCAGCCGCTTCCAGCCGGCCAGCACGGTGTCGAGGTGATCGTTCATCGCATCCAGGGTGTGCTCGCCGGCAGGGGTCAGCCGGTAGTATTTGCGGGCAGGTCCGGCATCCGATTCCACCAGGCGGGTCGCCACCAGCCCTTGGAGCCGCAGACGGGACAGCAGGGGGTACAGGGTTCCTTCGCCGAGATCGCCGCCGGGATGGCCTGCAAGGGAGCGAACCAGATCGTAGCCGTAGGCCTCGCCGGCGGAACGCAGCGCGTTCAGCACCAGCACTTCCAGCAGGCCCTTGCGGACTTGCACGGTCCAGGCGGTCAGGTGGTCGTCCATGCCTGGTACCTTGTATAACGATGTACGAGGTCCTGGCAACAGCCCGGCTCCAGCGACGCGGGGGATCAGGGGGATTGGAGTGCGGCGATGTCACCGGCGATCTGGTCGATCACCGTCGGCGTCTGCCAATAATCGAGATGACTCAGGGGAGTGCACCCTCGCCATGGCGGGGTGCAACGCACCGGGATGTCGGCGGCCACCGCCTCGGCATAGGCCGTGTTCAACGGCTTGAGCGGGTAGCCGATCACATCATCGGCATCATAGAGGTTGATCCACCGGCCGCGACGGCCGGGAGCCGGGACGGTCACCGGCGTGCCGAATCCCTGCCAACGCAGCGACCAGAGGGCGATCGGACTGCCCATGGTGACCAGTCCGGACAGGGTCCTGCCATGGACCAGGGGACGGGTATCCCCGTCCGGGCCGCGTCCCCGCTGCAGATCCCAAAGGTGATTGCTGACGATGACGGTGCCCAGGCTATGGGCGATGACATACAACGGGGCATCCGGGCCGGCAGCGTCGGCAAGGTGGGCGAGGTCCGCCTGGACCACGGCATGGATGTCGTCGTAGACACCCCGTTCCCCCGGCACCGGCTGATAGGCCAGGGCGTCGGCGGCGAAGCCGGTCATGAAGCGGCGCAGGCGGGACCAGCCCAGGCGTTCGCCACCGAGCCGGCGGGCGAGTTCCTCCTCCCGGGCCTGGAGCACCGGGGCCCACCAACACGGGCGGGCCACCAGGGCATCGCCGTCGCCGCCGTGGTCGCGGCAGGCATCCCGCAGGCGGGCGATGAAGCCGTCGGCAAAGTCCGCGGCCTGGTCGCCGATCCCGTGGACGACCAGGACCGCGATGGGCACCGCTTACTCGTTGTCGCCCTGGAGGAAGCCGCCCAGGATCGAGCCGCCCTCCTTGTTGCCGCCGCCGCCGGCGCTGCTGGCGGCGATGATGCGGTCGGCAAGGCGGCTGAACGGCAGGGTCTGGAGCCACACCGTGCCGGGGCCGGTCAGGTTGGCGGTGAACAGGCCCTCGCCGCCGAACAGGGCGTTCTTGAAGCCCCCGATGAACTGGATGTCGTAGTCGACGGTGGTCTCCATGGCGACGATGCAGCCGGTGTCGACCCGCAGGGTCTCACCCGGGGGCAGGGCCATTTCGATCACCGTGCCGCCGGCGTGGACGAAGGCGAGGCCGTCGCCCTTGAGTTTCTGGAGGATGAACCCTTCGCCGCCGAACAGGCCGGTGCCGATCTTCTTCTGGAAGTGGATCGACACCTCGGTGCCGCGGGCGGCGCACAGGAAGGAATCCTTCTGGCAGATCACCTCGTTGGCGTGCTTGCTCATGTCGAGGGGGGTGATCTTGCCGGCGTAGGGCGCGGCAAAGGCCACATCGCGGCGCTGGCGGCCGTTGTTCGTGAAGGTGGTGACGAAGAACGACTCGCCGGTGACCATCCGGCCGATGCCCTTCATCAGGTTGCCGAAGAACCCCTTGTTCTTGTCCGTCGACATCGTGGTCTGCATCTCGATGCCGGGCGTCATGTAGAGCATGGTGCCGGCTTCGGCGATGACCTGCTCCTGGGGGTCGAGGGTGATGATGACGGCCTGCATGTCGTCGCCGACCAGGCGGTAGTCGATCTCGTCGCATTGGCTGGGCATGGGTGATTCCTCGGCGGCGGATGCTGGGTCGCGGCCACCGTCTTCAACCGTGGGATGCCCGTCGTTCGGCGGTGCCCTCAGAGGTTGAGCCGAAACCCCTCAGGCGTCGTCCACCACCGCCTCGGCATCGACTCCGGGACAGATGCCGTCGATGGTGGTCAGGGCGACCAGGCGGCCGGCGATCCGCTCGGCGTCCTCCTGGGTGAGCCCCCGGCGGACCACCGCGGTGCCGGTGCGATGGGCCTCCTGGGCGACCATCTCGGCCACTTCCAGGCTCAAGCCCGCCGCCTTTTGCAGGGCGAAGATCACTACGTCGAACGGCGTCACGTCGTCGTTGTGGAGCAGGACCTTCCAGCCGCGGTCCGGGGCGGTGTCGCGGACCTCCACCGGACGGGGGCGTGGGATCGTGACGGTGTCGGGCACGGATACGATCCTAGACGGGCCGGGTGGCCGCCCAAGCGGGGGTCAGCGGGCCGGGGCTGCCGACCAGCCGGCGGGCAGCCGGACCGGGACCGAGCCGATCAGCAAGGACCCGGCCGCCGCGGCCCACGGCTCGGCCGGCAGGTCGGCCGTGGGAGCCGGGAGACGGGAGGCATCCCGCAGCCATCCGGCGAGCACCCGCGGTTCATCACCGCTCGTCCAGGCGGCCAGCGCCGCCACCACTCGACCACCGGTGGTGGTGGGCAGATCGAGCTTCTGGATCACGATGCGATCCCGGGGCGCTTCACCGGCCCTGGGGCGGCCATGCCGACGCGCCACCAGGGGCAGCAGCGGATCCGTGGCGTCGAGTCCGGCCCATTCGGCCGGCGCGTCGCCGGCGCGCAGATGGGCCATGAGGAGCGGCTGCCACGATCCGGCACGCCCATCCACAAGGAGGATGTCCAGCCGGCGGACATCCTCGGTGGGCAGCAGCCCGCTCTCGGCGAGGGCGATGCACGCCATGGCCCGGGCCGGTGACGGCCAACGGGCCCACTCGCCGGCGCGGGCCAGGAGCCATGCCCGGCCCCGGGCGGCGGCCACTTGGACCTCGGGGACCGGATGGGCTTGCAGGGCGAGGGTCGCGAGAGCGGTGGCGCCCGGGGAACCCCAGCCGCCGTCACGACCCTGGGCCGCCGCCACGGTGGCGGCCCGCGCATCCAGCGCACCGATGTCCAGACCGAGATCGCCCAGGATCGAGGCGCCGTGGGCCATCCGCCAGTCGAGCACGCTGCCGGCCACCGCCGGGACGGCGGCGGTGCTGGCGGGAGCGGCGATGACCACGCCGGCCACCGGCGCTGGCAGCAGGGGCGCCCAGGGCACCGCCGGCGGCTCCGCCGGGGGCAGCGCCGGGGCGCTTAGACGGAGGATGCCGCCCATGATGAGCACGAACATGCCCAGGGGCAGCCAGGCCAGCCCACGCAGCAGCCAGCGCCGGTCGCCGCTTTCCCGGTCGGCGGACGCCACCGCCGCCTGGACGGCGACCGGATCGAAGACCAGCTTGGTCCCGCACTGCCGGCACCAGCTCGATGCAATCGGATTCATGGTCCCGCAGGACCCGCAGGGAAGTTGCGGCGTGGTCACGGCGAGCCCTCGGCGATGGCCGTTCCGGCACAGCGGATGACGATGCGGCTCGGGCCGGAGTTCACCGGCACCACGAAACGCGGTCCGACCCGTTCCACGCGACCCTGTGGCAGTTCCAGGCCATCGACCACCACGGCGACCGGGAGGCGGATCGGGGACCCGTCCGCGAGGACGAGATCGAACACGGCGAAAGCCCCCGACCGGCGCAGACCGGCCAGACGGGGACCTGTCTCGGCGAGAATGGGCAAGGCCGCCGCGGTGTCGCCCGCGGCCTCGGCCATGGCCAGCCGCAGCCGGGCGCGTTCCGGTTCCGGGGCCCCGGCCACCACCTTGGCAGCCCCGGCAGCATTGCGCCCGGCCACCAGGCTGCGAACCAGCGCCAACCGGGGTCCTGGTCCGTCGACGGCCGGGCGGGGAATCTCGGGCTCGTCGTTGAGTGGCTGGCCGCGGAGCGCCGCCCACAGGGCCAGGGTCCGATCGCGCAGGCCCTGATCATTGACCCGGGAGCGGATGAGCGCCCGGGCGGCCGCGGGATCGGCGATCTCGAGGGCCGAACACAGGGCAAGGATGCCCAGGCGTTCCGGATGGCGCGGCGCTGCGAGCACGGCGACGCCCAGGATCCGCCGCAGGTGGGCGGGATCCCGGGCGGCTCCGCTGGCGAGCATGGGCAGGGTGGTGGCGAGGGTCGCCATCGCCGCGGCCTGATCATGGGGCGGCAGGGTCGGCCGGGTCCGGGCCGCCAGGGCGGCCCGGATCCAGGCGCCGTCAGCATCGTCCGGCAGGTCGGCCGGTGTGCGACCTGCGCGCAGATCAACCAGGGCCAGGGCGGTTGTGATGGCGGGATCGCGATGGTCGATCCGGGTCAGGCGCTCCCGGGCATCCGACGCATCGAGGTCGATGGCAGCCAGGGCGGCGGCGGGAGAGTCCTCCCAGTCCAGGGCATCCCGGGCCGCCCGCCGGGCCTCAGGGAGTCGCCCGGCCATGCGTCGGTCGGCGGCATCGTCGAGGAGCGATGTCGCGCGGAAGCGGGCGAGCGCGTCCCAGGCCAGGAGCGCCCCGAGGAGGGCCGCCAGGGCCGTGCCGCCCAGCAGGGCCATGCCGACGATGCGATCACGGGCGGGAGCGTTCATGGGAACCCCGTCAGTCGGCCGCGGACCGCGGCCAGGGGGATCGGTCCGTAGGCGAAGGAATCCAGGCGATGGCGAAGGCTGACCACGAAGATGTGGCCGGTGGGCACGGACAGGGGGCCGGCATCGGGGAAGTCCGTCGGGGGCTTCCACCGCGATGCGGCCCCGTCGACGAGGAGGGTCCCGCCGCGGACCTCGATCCGGGCACCCTCGGTCCCGGCCACCCAGGCGAAGCAGGTGCGAAGCTTCTCCTCGGTCCCGACCCGATAGCAGACCGCGTCACCAGGGGCCAGGATCGCACCGGGTTCCAGAGCGTAGCTGGAACCCGCCTCGATGCCTTCAAGGTCGTTGTAGGGACCGGTCACCGCCGCCCGGCCCCACAGGGATGGACCCCAGGCCAGAAGGCCCCAGGTCAGGATCGCGACCACCGCCAGACCGATCACAGGGCGCATGGGAGCACGGGATACGCCCGGCGCAGGGCCGCTCCCCCCGGGTCCGGGGTTCCCGGGCCCGGCCGTGTGACCCGCTTGAGCCGCCCCGACGTCGGGCCAAGGTTCCGCATGGACGCGCTCACCGCCCGCATCGCCGGTCCCCGTTTCGTCTGCCTGGTCGGCCCGAGCGGGGCTGGCAAAAGCACATTGCTCCACCAGTTCCTTGCCCGTCGACCTGATTACCGACGGTGCCTGTCGGTGACCACCCGGCCACCGCGCGGCGAGGAAAAGGACGGCATCGACTACGTCTTCGTCGATCAGCCGGAGTTCGACCGCCGGGTCGCCGCCGGCGCCTTCCTGGAGCACGCCACGGTGTTCGGGAAGGCCAGTTACGGCACCACCAGGAGCTGGGTCCAGGACCGTCTCGACGCCGGCCAGGGCGTGATCAAGGATCTCGACATCCAGGGCGCCGCCCAGGTCCGGGAGCGGATGCCCGGCGCCGTGCTCGTCTTCGTCACGCCATCCCGCCGGGACGAGATCGAGCGCCGCCTGCGCAGCCGGGCGACGGACGATGAAGCGACCATCCGTCGCCGGCTCGATGAGTCTGAGCGGGAACTGGCACAGGCGGGCCTGTGTGGCCATCTGGTGGTCAACGACGACCTCGGTTCCGCGGTGGCGGATCTGGCGGCCATCGTGCGTGCCGCCGAACTACGCCTGGGGTGAAATACCCGGTCATCCGGAGGCAGAAGTCCGATCACCCATCGGCTCCAGAATGTGCTAGACTCACACCATGGAACGTTGTGCGATCATCGACGAGGCGCTTGCCAAGCGGAGCTATTCGCCCCGCATGCGTGCCCGCATCGAGCGGCTGCTTGATGGGATCGAAGACCGTCGTCACCTGCACTGCTGCAACTCCGGCTGCTTTGTGTGCACCCACACCTTGCAGGAGATCCTTGCCGAGGTCGAAGCCCGGATGGCGGACCGTCAGCCGGCGTAACCGGGAATCGTCTCCAGGTCCACGCTGTCTCGCTGGGTCGGGGCGAGGTGCATCTCGGCATAGTCGCGCCACACCCCCGAGCGGATGAAGATGTCGAACAGATCGGGATCGATGTGCCCGTCGAGGCGCATCCGCCCGAGGATGCCCAGGGCCTGGCTCAGGGTGTAGGCCTTCTTGTAGGGGCGGTCGCCGGCGGTCAGGGCCTCGAAGACATCCGCGATGGCCATGACCCGGGCCTGGACCGACATCTGCTCGCCACGCAGGCCCCGGGGATACCCCTTGCCGTCCATGCGCTCGTGGTGGCCGCCGGCGAACTCCGGCACCCGGCGCAGATGGCGGGGATACGGCAGGGATTCGAGCATGCGGATCGTCGCCACGATATGGTGGTTGATGATCTCACGCTCCTCGGGCAGCAGGGTGCCGCGAGGGATGCACAGGCAGCGGATCTCGTGCGCCGTGAGCAGCGGCTGCGCGCTGCCATCAAGGTCTGGCCAGGTGCCCTCGGCGATCGTCCGGACCCGTTCCTGGTCCTCGGGGCGCATGGACTCGCCTCCGGTGTTGCAGCGGCGGAGGAAGGTGAGGTCGTCGGCCAGGGCGGCGCGCCGGGCGGGATCGGCCGCCGCAGCGGCGGCGAAGCGTGCTGCCACGATCTCGATGCGGTCGTGCAGACCCTGGAGCTTGGTCGCCTTGTCGACGACCCATTCCGGGGTCGTGATCTTGCCGCAGTCGTGCAGCCAGGCGGCGATGCGCAGTTCGTAGCGGTCGGCATCGCTCATCGCGAAGCCGGCCAACGGCCCGCGGTCCGCCCGGTGCGCCGCCTCGGCGAGCAGCATGGTCAGTTCGGGGACGCGCTTGCAGTGGCCGCCCGTGTGCGGCGATTTCTCATCGATCGCCGTGGCGATCAGGCGGATGAACGCCTCCAGGAGTTCGCGCATGCCGGTGATGAGCTGGCGTTGGGAGATGGCGGTGGCGGCCTGGCTGGCCAGACTCTCCACCACCTGCCGGACATCGTCGGCAAACGGCACCGCCCGGCCATCCCAGTCGGTGGCGTTGATGAGCTGGAGCACGCCGGTGATCACGCCCTCATGGTCGCGCATCGGCACGGTCAGGAACGAGGTCGAACGGTAGCCGGTGGTGGCGTCGAATGCGCGCGTACCGCTGAAGTCGAAGCCCTCGACGGCATAGGCGTCGGGGATGTGCACGCTGCTCCCGGACAGGACCGCATGGGCGACCACCGAGCTGTGGTTGTCGATGCCCCCCACCCGGAGCGGGATAGGCCGGAACGGCGGCCGGGGAGCGCCGGGGCCGCCATAACGGATGGCCAGGGAGTCGTTGACCACGATGCGGAAGCGGATTTCGCCCTTGTCCGGATCGACCGTGTAGATCGAGCCGGCATCGGCGCCGGTGATCTGCTTCGCGCCGAGGAGGATGGCTTCGAGCAGGGCATCCTCGGACGGCTCGCTCGACAGGCGGATGCCCACCGCATTGAGCAGTTCGATGCGCCGCTGCAGTTCCGCCACCGCCAGGTCGTCGGCCATGCACGAAGGTACCCCGGCACCCGGCCGCGCACCAGGGCCGGGTTCCCGGACCTGCCTAGGGCGACGCCGGGGCCTCGTCGCCCAGGACGGTGCGGATCCAACGATCGGCCTCGACGACATCGGGGATCCGGCGCGGCCGCCCGGACAGACGGGCCCGTTCATCGAGGACCGCGGCCACCGCCGCGGTGGCCGAGAGGGGTGTGCCCCGGTCGGCGCTGATCCGCATCCCATCGGCGGCCTCGGCGTGGATTTCACTCCAGGTCGCACCGCCGCCCGCGAGGGCGAGGGCGTCGATGGTCACCGCGCGCAGCACCAACCGCCGACGCCCCTCGTCGAGCGGTCCCACGCCAACGCCATGTTCCAAGGCACAGGCGACGCCGTCGGCAGCTTCGGAACCGTCACTCAAGGCGGCCATGAGCCGTCCGCACCACGACAAGGTCCGGATGAGATCGCCGTCACCGCCGCGGTCGAGGGCTGCCTCCTGGCGCCGGGCGGCGGCATCCGCGGCGTCCATCGCCCGCTCGCCGTCCTCGCGCCGGTAGCGGACCGCCAGGGCGCGGGTGGTGAACCCGCCATTCCATGCCACCAGGCCATACGGTTCCCGCTCCGGGGCGGTCCGCTCCAGCCACCGCCAGGCCGGCACGCGCCACCGCCCATCGACCCGCTCGAACGGCAGCGGATCACGACGGCGGATGTCCCGGGGATCGATGCGCACCGCCACCGCCTCGCCGGGCAGGGTCAACTGCTGGTGTTCCGGTTGCCAGGTCCCGACCAGGATGCGGCCATCCGCCAGGACCAGTCCATCCAGGCCCTCGGCGGCGAGGGACGCCGCAAGGATCCAGGCGGCGGCGGTGCGGATCACCCGCGTCGATTCCCGTCGATGATGTGGGCGGAGAACGCCTCGGCGACCTGGGTCAGGCGGTACTCGTGCTCATCGGCGGCCTGGACGATGGCGTTGACGAAGAACCCGTCGCTCGACCGGACCAGCTCGATCTTGAGCAGGCATTCGGGATCGCTGAAGCGGAAGGTATAGGAGCCGACCTGCTCGAAGCCGAGATCGGCGAGGGTGCGGCCGATCTCGTCGACGCCGGCGGTGACATCCACCGCTTCGTCAGGATCGACGGAAATCATGAAACGCCGGACGGTTGTCGTGGCCATGGCTCAAAGACGCTACACGGACCAACCGATCCCTGCAAGCGGATCCGCCGGAGTCCCTTCGGGCTCACGCCGGGAAGCGTCCCTTCCATGCCCAAAGTCCCAGGGCCGGATTGCTGATGTAGTAGATTCGTTCACCGTCGATGTTGTTCCAACCATCGATGAGGCGTTTCGGGTCATAGCGACGTTGCATTTCACCCAGGTCTGCCCACTCGTAGCCGACACCCCGGACCTCTGCCGGCGTCAGGGAACCCGGAGCCGACGGGGTGCAGTAGGTGACCGTGAACCGTCCCTCGGACGACCCGTGGATGAGATGCGCCGCCGCCGACAGGCTGCCCTGGAGATCGGCGTTGTCGCGCACCGCTGCCATGATCTCGGGCGTGGTCCGGTAACCGTACCTGCGGATCAGGCGGTCGATGCCGGGATCCTCGCCGAAATGCGTCAGTCCCGGGGCGAGGACGATGAGATCGCCCCCGGTGGCGATCGCCATGCGGGTGCGGTAGATCGCCTTGTTGCCGAGCCAGGTGGTATGGAACTCCTCGGGATCGAGGTGGACCACCATCTTGGCCGGTTCTTCATCAAGCTGGATGAAATTCACCTGAACCGAGAGCTTCGCCGCCAGGTCGAAGCATTCCGTACCGGAGCCGATGAACAGGCCGCGGGTGACCAGACCGTCACCATCCGCACGCTCGCCGGGGGCCGGCTTGCCCACCACGGTGAGCACGAAGACGATGGGCAGGTGGCCGCAGAAGCGCAGGAGGGCCTCGTTGAGGATCCGACGCACCGGGGTGTCGGCGCGGCCCATCATCCGCTCCATGCCGTAGCAGGCGCCGATGAAGTGGCTTTCGTCGATGCCCGCCTTGCCTCCGCAGCCGACGAACAGGTTCTTGGTATGGTTGGCGATGCCGACCACCTCGTGGGGTACCACCTGGCCGATGGACAGGATGAGGTCGTGGCCGCCGTTCCACACCAGGCGGTTGAGCTGGGCCGGCCACGGCTTGTCGTAGACGCCGCCGGTGACGCTCTTGACGAAGTCCGCGGGCAGGATGCCGATGGTCTCGACCTCGTTGCGCCAGTCGTGGATCCGGAAGCGGTCCCGGGGCGTGCCGGGATACATGCGGGCGATATGGGCGTCGGACATCGGCACATGGGTGCCGAGGGCGGGGAGCACATCGGTCAGGGCGGCCCCGTACTCCGCCGCCACGGCATCGGTGATGATCCCGGCCCGGCTGTTGGCCCGGGTGAAATCCGGCGGGATCGCCAGCACCCGGCGCTTGGCGCCGAGGGTGGCAAGGGCCTCGCGGGTCAAGCGGGCGACCTCGGCCTCGCTGAGGTTGGTGGTCGGGGAGCCGACGGCGAGCAGGGTGGTCATGCCCGGGCAGGATCCGCCCGCTGCCGTTCCGGCAAGGGCGTCAGCGCCAGCTCGGCTGCGGCACCACCACCGCGTCCATGCGCAGGGCGATGCCCCGGGCGACCAGTTCATCCCGGGTCCAGGCGTCCGGATCAGCGACTCCGGCCGGCACCCGCCAGCGGAGGATGCGGGTGCGCAGTTCATCCAAGGTCACCGAATCACCGGTGAGCGGTTTATGCAGGACCAAGAGGCCAAGGTGGATCGTGCTCGCCAGGGTATTGCCGGCGTTCCCGGCGGCGTCGGTGGCGGTCTCCACCACATACCAGGTACCCGGGGAGGCGGTGTAGGGATACAGGCGATCCGCGGCGGCATCGGGGCTGGCGGTGAAGCCGTCCCCAAGCCATGCGGACGGTGCCTGGCCGCCCTTGGCATCCAGGCGGATGTCCTCGATCAGGCTTTCCGCCGCCAAGGAACAGCGGACCAGGGTGTCCGCCTCGGCGCGCAGCCGGGTGCCGGCGGTGAACAGGGCGGCGATGGCGGTGAAGCCGGTGACGAAGATCCCGGTGGCGACCAGCAGTTCGATCAGGGTCACGCCACGGCGCATGGTGGCCACCTTAGCCGCCGCCGGCGGCGCGGCCAGCCGCCGCCGCGAGCAGGCGTCGGTGCTGGGCGGTGCCGTCTTCGGGGACGCGGGCATGCAGGATGGTGACGCCGGGTGCGACCAAGGCTTGCCCGAGTGCCACCTCCAAGTCCCGCAGGGGATCGAGCGCCAGGCCATCGTCGGTGAATTCCCGGTACGCCGCCGCAAAGGCCGCCGCCGCCGAATCCACCGCCAACGGCGAGCCGGCCCGCACCCACGGCCGGAAACCCGGGGCCTTGGCCACCGCCAGGAAGTCGAAGATGCCGCCGCCGCCGTTGTCAATGAGGACGATGGCCAACGGCGCCGCGACCCGCACCGCCAGGGCTGGCAGGTCGTGCAGGAAGGCCAAATCCCCAACCAGCAACACCGTCGGCCGCGGGTCGGCGATGACGGTCCCCAGGGCGGTGGCGAGCTGGCCGTCGATGCCGTTCAGGCCGCGGTTCGCCACGACCGTCCGCTCCACCGGTCCGGCATGGAGGTTGGCCAGCCGCACCGCCATGCTGTTGGCCACCACCAGACGCTCCGCCGGCGCCCGGCAGGCCACCGCCGCCACCGGATTGGCGCCCCAGGGTTCGATCGCCAGGGCAGTGGCGAGCCGGGCCTGGCCGGCGGTTTCGGCAGCCAACCAGGCCTGGGCATGGGCGCCGTCGCCCCCGGCGCAGGCCCGGGCCAGGGCCTCGGCTCCCATCGCCAGGGGCGCGGCCCAGGCGGCCCGGTGCAGGAAATCCCGGTCGCCGTCCGCCTCCAGCACCGCCAGGGGGCCGGGGTGGCGTTCGATCCATTCGTACAGGGAACGGGCCAGGGGCATGTCGCCAGCGACCACGATCAGATCCGGCTGGGCCGGCGGCTGACTGACCAGGGCATCACCGAGGCAGACCAGCCCCGGGGTGTCCGGGGTGCGCAGGCCGCTCGCCGCATCCGCGAGGATCGGCCAGCCGGTGGCGGCGCCGAGCCACTGCACCGCGCCGTGGTCCCGGGCCGCCGCGGGCCCGGCGACGATCACGCCGCGCACCCCCGGCACCGCCCAGGCGGGCAGGGGCTCCCCCGGACGCCAGCAGGTGGTCCACGGCCGGTCACCCCGCCCATGCAGCACCTCGTCGTCGACGATCGGCGGCGCCCAAGCGGGATCCGGAAGGGATGGCAGGGGGTCGCGCAGCGGGATGTTCAGATGCACCGGACCGCCGCGCTCCTGGGCGATCCGGGCGACCCGGGCGCGCAAGGCGCGCAGCTCCCCGGCCCCGTCGCCGGGCTCGCCCAGGGCCAGCTCCCCGGCCAGGAACGGGCGCAGGATGCCGGCCTGGGGCATCGCCTGGGGGGCGCCGCAGCCATGCAGCTCCCACGGTCGGTCGGCGCTGATCACCACCAACGGCCAGCCCCCGGCGTGGGCCTCGGCCACCGCCGGCAGGAGATTCGCCAGGGCGCTGCCGCTGGTCACGCACACCGCCGCCGGAGTGCCGGCCCGGGCCATGCCGAGGGCGAGAAACCCCGCGCTGCGCTCGTCCACATGGCTGGTGCACGCGGCATCCCCGAAGACCGCCGCCAGGGCGGCGAGGAGGGGGCTGTTGCGGGATCCCGGGCAGAGCACCGCCCGACGGATGCCGCCGCGGTGCAACTCCTCGGCGATAAGCCGGCTCCAGCGCTGGTTGCGGTTGGCGTCCATGCTTCCGGTGTAGCCGTCAGCCCGGCGTGGCGAAGGGCCAGATCACCGGGATCAAGGCGATGGACACCACGCCCACGACCAGTTGCAGGATTCCGCCCAGGCGGAGGAAATCCCCGAAGGTGTAGCCGCCGGGGCCCCAGACCATGAGGTTCGTGGCGTAGCCGATCGGGGTCATGAACGACGCCGAGGCGGCGAACATGACCGCCATCGCAAAGGGCATCCAGGCCACCCCGAGGTGGTCGGCGGTGGCCAGGGCGATGGGCAGGATCAGCGCCGCAGCAGCGTTGTTGGTGATCAGTTCCGTGGCCAGGGCGGTGGTGATGTAGATCAGGGCCACCGCCAGCCAGGGATGGTCGCCGCCCACCGAGGTCAGCGCCCCCGCGACCCCGGCGGCGGCGCCGCTGACCTCCAGGGCCCGGCCAAGGGCGAACGAGGCGGCGATGGCCACCACCACCTGGAGATCGATGCTCGACCGCGCTTCGGTCACCGACAGCACCCGGGCCGCGATGATGGCGAGCACCGCCGCGAAGGCCGCCCACAGCATCGGCACCAGGCCCACGGCGGCGGCGGTGCACATCGCCACGGTGATGGCGAGGGCCGCCCAGGCCCGCCAGCCGGTCCGGGTCGCCGGGGCGCCGTGTTCCGTGAGCATCCAGAAATCCCGGTCCCGGTCCGGATGGCTGGTGAAGCCGGTCCGGGCTTCGACCAGCAGCGCATCCCCGGGACGCAGGATCCAGTCCGCCTGCCGGACACCACCCACCGCCAGGCCATGGCGGGCCACGGCGATGATCGCCGCGCCATAATGGCGGCGGAACGAGCCACCGCCCACGCCTTCACCGACCAGGGGGCAGCGATCACTCAGCACCACCTCGACCAGATGGCGGCGGCCGGCATCGTCGGCGAAGCGGTGGTCCGCGGCGATGGTCAGCCCCGGCACCCCGTGCAGGGCCAGCACCGCCGCCGCGGGGCCCGCAAGGATGAGCCGGTCGCCCCCGTGCAGGACCACATCCGGCCCCGGGGCGGGGATCAGATCGGCGCCGCGGTCGATCTCCACCGGGTTCAGGCCGCCGCTGCGCTCCCGCAGCAGGGCCAGGGGCTGGTCCGCGAAGGGACCGCCGGGATCCACCGTGGCTTCGACGGTGAACCGGCGGGGATCCGCGAAGGTCCCGGCGGCCCCGACCCGGTCCGGAAGCATGCGCGGGGCGAGGATCACCAGCACCGCCACGCCCACCACCACGAGCACCGCGCCCAGGAGGGTCGGGGTGAACATCCCGAGGTCCCCCCGCCCCGCCTGGGTCAGCAGGCCGGACACCACCAGGTTGGTGCTCGTGCCGATCATGGTCAGCATGCCGCCGAGCACCGTGGCGTAGCTTAGCGGGAGAAGCAGCTTCGACGGCGAGATGCCGAGCCGCCGGCCCCAATCCGCCACCACCGGCATCATCATCGCGACCATGGGCGTGTTGTTGATGAAGCCGCTCAAGCCGCTGATCGGCACCGCCAGGCGGGCAACCGCCCCGGTGGCCGTCCGTGGGGCGCCGAGCAGGGGGCGGGTGAGCATGCCCATGGCGCCGCTGCGCTGCATCGCCGCAGCGACCACGAACAGGGCGGCGACGGTGAGCATCCCCTCGTTGCTGAAACCGGCGAGGACCTCGTGCGGGTCGATCACCCCACAGGCCAGGAGCAGGAGGGCGGCACCGAGCAGGGCGAGGTCCGCGGGAACCCGGTTGCTGGCCAGGGCGACCAGGACGGCCCCGACCGCGCCGAGGCTGATCCAGGCATCGACGCCCATCAGAAGCTCACCGGATCCGGGTAGGTCATGACCAGATAGAGCAGCGCATCACCGACCAGGCCGATGTTGCGGTAGGCATGGGGCACGTCGGCCTTGAACCACAGGGCGTCGTGGGGGCGGAGCAGGTGCTTCTCGCCGGCGACCTCGACCTCCACGGTGCCGCGGACCACCACGAGGTGCTCGGCGGTGCCCGGGGAATGGGCCTCGGCGATTTCGTTGCCGCCGGGCTGGATCAGCAGTTCGTAGAACTCCACGGTGCGCGGCCCGTCGAGGGGGAACAGGGCCCGGCTGGAAAAGGTCCGGGCGGCGTTGGACAGCACCTTGGCCTCGGCTGCCGGCAGCAGGCGGGTGGTGGCGGTCTGCCGTTCCTGGATGAGCCGGCTGAACGGGACATGCAGCCCCTGGCTGATCTTCCAGGCGACATTGATGGTCGGCACCGACCGCCCGGACTCGATCTGATGGAGCATCGCCCGGCTCACCCCGGTGCGTTGGGCCAATTCATCCAGGCTGAGGCTGCGCTCCTGGCGCAGCGCCTTGAGGTTCGCCGCCAGGACCGGCCCGATGCCGTCGCTGTCCGGAGAGGGGGGGGCATGTCGTCCGACCATCTCGGAAGCCTTTGGATGAATTGTCTGTGTCAACGGATGAATCGACGTCAATGCTCATAAACATATTTTGGACAAAGGTCTAAGAAATTCGCTCCCGCCGAAGCAGGGGCCACTGGGCGGCCACGCAGGCGCCCAGGATCAACCCCGCGGCGGTCCAGAACGCCCAGCCCAATGGTTCCGGCGGATAGGCGATCCCCAGCCAGTCCCCCACCCAACCGGCGATCAGGGCGCTGGCGGCGGCGGCGGTCAGGGCCTCGGCCGTATAGAGGATGCTCGCCACCGGCGACGGCAGCCGGCGCTGCCAGGAATTCACCAGCCAGAACGGCACCGCCGTCGACACCACGGCGATCAGGGCCAGGAGGCCCATGGAGCGCCCGTCGGTGGCCAGATCCGTCAGCCCCGCGGCTCCACCGCCGCCGGTCAGCACCGGCGGCAGCACGGTGGCCGCCATGCCGATCATCATGATCCAGGTCACCTGCAACCCGTCGCAGCCGGCGTAGCGGGGCCGCTCCAGGATCAGGATCTGGAGGGCGAACAGCAGCGACGCCGCGAGCACGGCACCCTCGCCCAGCCCCAGGCGGAGGTCGTCGGGACGGATGCCCGACAACAGGAACACCCCCGCCAGCACCATGGCGGTGGCCGCCACCTGGGACGGCGCCGGCCAGCGCCGGCCCATCACCGCCACCGCCAGGGGCACCCAGACCACATACGCCTGGGTGATGAACCCGGTGGCGGCGGCGCCGATGTCGTGAAGCGCCCCGATCTGGAGCAGCATGCCCGCCCCCACCACCAGGGCGAGGATCCCGCCCAGCTCCCACTCCCGCCCGCTGGGCCGGCGCCGGCACCACAGCGCTGCCACCCCGGCGAGGATTGCGCCGGCCATCAGGAAGCGGACCCCGTGCAGGGCGCAGGTCGCCCACCACTCCGCATGCCGTCCTGACTGGACCAGGAGCAGGCCCTTGAGCGGTGGGAAGGCGACACCCCAGGTGGCGGCGGCGGTCAGAAGGGCGAGGGCGGCGACCGCCGGCAGGGGGACCGTCATGACACCAGCGACAGGTATTTCTCAACCACCTTGAGCGACAGCCAGCGTTCCCGCCGGGGATCCCGGAACTGGTCGACCCAGGCATTGGCCTCGCGGATGATGGACTCCGCCTCGTCCGGCCGGGACAGGTAGTGGTCCATGCGTTCCTCCAGGTCGGCGAGATCGTCGCGGACCAGGACGAAGTGCCGGCCCGGCTCCAGGCGGCCCTCCATGAACCACGTCTCGTAACGCAGCCGAGTGGCGAAGCACAGGCTGTTCGAGCCCATGATCCACTTCAGGTTGGTGCCGACGTCATTGCCTTCCAGGCTGAGGATGAACTTGTACCCGAGCTGCTCGCGCACGCTCATGAACGGCCGCCAGGTCCGCTCCCCCCGGTTGCGCGGGGTGGTGTCGCCGACATCGCAGCGCGGATGATCCAGGAACCGGTCGAGGAGCAGCATCCGGTTGGGTTTGCCCTTCGCCTTGCCCCGCCACACCAGCCGATCCTGCTTGGCCTGGTAGGGGACCGGATCGTGGACAAAGGCGAAGTGGCGGACCTGATTGAGCCGCAACAGCACCGAGTTCCGGTTGTCGCCCTCGATCGGCCGGCTTTTGACGAAGGCCGGAACCTCCGGCACCTGGGTGATGTCCCCGAACCTCCAAGCGATCCGGTGGTGGCGGGGGAACCAGCGCAGCACCGCGTTGAGATCGAAGAAATAGGTGGTCTGGCGGCCCCAGTGGAGATCCGCAGATCGCGGCGAGCCGTCGGGGAGCCGGACCGGCGAGTCGAGCCGGCAATAGTAATCAACACGATCGAACCCGTCATCCTGGCCTTGGGCGAGCACACCGGCGCGGCGGTTGCGGAACCAGGGGTCAGGAACGAGCAGCGACGCCGCGCTTGCGGAATAATACCAGGCCCGGCCTGCCTGCCGCGTCCATCGGGTGAGGACCATGTCGCCCGCATGATCATACCGGGGCGAGTGCGCCAAGCCCGTACCGGCCGGCAACGGCCCCTCGGTGCCGCCGGAGACCCGCCCGGTCGTCTTGCGCAGGATGATGCCGTTGGATGCTGCCCCCATGACCTCGCCGGCGCGGTGGTTCGAGATCGGCCCTGAAGGCGGCGGCATGCAGGGCCCATGGGCCAGGGTGCTTGTCCCGGGTCTCCTGACAGCGTCGGTCCTGCTCGGCCTTTCCCTCGGATTCCGGGGCAACGGTTTGTTCAGGACGATGCTTGCCACGACCATCCTTCTCTCACTCCCGTATCTGATCGCCAACATCCGTCGGCCGGACGTATGGCTTGGTCCGGTCTTCCTGGCCCTGGTCATCCTTTCCCAGCTGATTGCTGGGGTTCCATTGTCCGGTATCTCGGTGACCACCCTGGCCTGCTTTGTGGCGTTTCCCGCGGTGGTCGCGGCGGCCCGCTCTCATCCGTATGGGGGATGGGTGGTCCTCGGCGGGGTGGTGGCCGGGGTGTTCGGGAGCGGCTTGCTGACCCTCGCCCAATCGCTGATCGGCGTTGATGAATCCATGCCCTTGGCGGTATCGTCGGCCGGTCGCCGCTTCGCTCCGGCCACCGGGTCCTTCCCGCACTGGACCTCCAACGGCGTGGCGCTTTCCATGGCCG
>CAMCAC010000013.1 GCA_945872305.1 Candidatus Kuenenia stuttgartensis
GCCGCCTGCTGGAAGGAGGTCCGCTCCCAGGCGATCTCCTACACCACCGGCGTCCCCGCCATGCTCGGCGCCAAGCTCCTGCTCACCGGCGCCTGGAAGAAGCCCGGCGTCTGGAATGTGGAGCAGTTCGATCCGGATCCGTTCATGGACCAGATCGGCGGCTACGGGCTGCCCTGGGTCGTGACGACGCCCAAGAAGCCGCTGCCGATCTGACCGTCTGGATTTGAACAGGAGGAGGGGAGGAGGGGAGGGGAAAGCAAGTCCCGCCCCTGCTCCCCTCGCCTGTTGATGGTCGGGACGACGATCCCGAACGCGGCCTGCTCCCGAAACCCGAAACCCGAAACCCGAAACCATGTCGAGCCTCGTCCCCACCGTCACGCCGATCACCGACCTTGACTGGGCGACGGTCCCGAGCCCGTGCTTCGTGGTCGATACCCGGTTGCTGGAGCGCAATGCGCGCATCCTCGGCCGGGTCCGCCAGGAGGCCGGGTGCAAGATCCTGGCCGCCCTCAAGGGCTACGCCCTGTGGAAGACCTTCCCGATCTTCCGTCCGCACCTGGACGGGTGCTGCGCCTCGGGCCCGATCGAGGCCCAGCTCGCCCGGGAGGAGTTCGGCAAGGAGGTCCACACCTACGCGCCGGCCTTCAGCGAGCAGGATTTCGCCGAGACCCTGCCGCTCACCGACCATGTGGTGTTCAATAGCGCCGCCCAGCTGCGCCGCTTTCTGCCGGCGGTGCGGGCGAGCGGGCGCCCGATCCAGGTCGGCCTGCGGATCAATCCGGAGTATGCCGAGGTCGAGGTCGATCTCTACAACCCCTGCGCCCGGGGGTCGCGCCTGGGCTCGACCCGGGGGGCCCTCGGCCGGGAGCTGCCGGAGGGGGTCGACGGCCTGCATTTCCACGCCCTGTGCGAGCAGGGGGCGGATGTGCTGGCGCGGGTGCTCGAGGCGGTCGAGCGGAACTTCGGCGACTGGCTGCCAAAGGTGAAATGGCTCAACTGCGGCGGTGGCCACTGGATCACCAAGCCGGACTACGATGTGGACCTGCTCGTGCGCACCATCCGCGGCCTGAAGCAGCGTCACCCGCACCTGACCATCTACCTGGAGCCCGGCGAGGCGGTGGCGGTGGATTCCGGCGTGCTCGTGGCCTCGGTCCTCGACCTGCACGAGAACGGCGGCCTGAAACTCGCCATCCTCGACATCAGCGCCACCTGCCACATGCCGGATGTGCTGGAGATGCCCTACCGGCCCACCATCCACGGCGCCGGCGACGCGGACGCCACGCCCCACACCTACCGCCTGGGCGGACCTACCTGCCTGGCCGGGGATGTCCTCGGCGACTGGTCGTTCCCCCGCCCGCTCGTGGTCGGTGACCGGGTCGTGTTCGCTGACATGAGCCACTACACGATGGTGAAGACCACCATGTTCAACGGCGTCCGCCACCCGTCGATCGCCCTGTGGGACGGCGAGCGGCTCGATGTGGTCCGCCGCTTCGGCTACCGCGACTACCGCGACCGGTTGGCGTAAGGCCACCCGGAGCGCCCCACGCCGTGGGGCGCGTCCGACGGGTCTGGGCCCGGCGTGGGACGGCCCCTGCCGAGCGATGCTCGGCGGTCCCCCGGAGGGTCGTCTCCTGGCATGGGCGTTCCGCTTGGGGGGCCGAGGCCGCGATGCGGATCGGCGTGCGGGATCTCCGGCCACCGCTCAGTCGAGCGATGCTCGGCGGTCCCGGTCCCGGTCCTGGTTCCGGTTCCGGTTCCGGTCCCCGGGCGCTGTCCAGGGATGGGGCACCCGGACCGGTTTTCCTTCACAATATCTTCATACAGTGCCCGGTCCGGAGATCCCATGCCGTTCCAGGCCCTGCTGCGCGTCCTCATGCCCCGGGACGACCGCTTCTACGACATCCTTGAACGGCAGACGGCCCTCGGCCGGGAGGCCGCCGCGGCCCTGACCCGCCTGCGCGAGGGGGCCGAGGCCATGTCGGTGCGCAAGGACCTCCAGGCCCTGGAGGAGCGCAGCGAGACCGAGGTCCGGGCCATGCAGGATTCCCTCGCCCGCACCTTCGCCACGCCCATCGACCGGGAGGATCTGGAGCGGATCAGCAAGCGCCTCGACGGGATCGTGTCGGCCAGCGCCCAGGCGGTGCGCGCCTGCGTGCTGTTCGGCGTCGACCGGCCGACCACGCCGATGCAGCTGCTGATCGGCACCCTGGGGCGCGGGGTCGAGACGCTGGCGGGCGCGGTGGCCCTGCTCCGCCGCAACGACTACCCGGGGATCATCGCCGCCGGCCGGGCCATCGACTCCCTGGAACAGGACGGCGACGACGTGTTCCGCGAGGCGGTGCGCGCCCTGTTCCACGACGAGCGCATCGACGCCAAGACCATCCTGCGCGAAAAGGAGGTCCTTGAGGATCTGGAACGGGCGCTGGACCGCTGCCGGCAGACCGCGGAACTGCTCACCAACGTGGCGGTGAAACATGCTTGAGCTGCTCCTCCTGGTGGTGGTGGCGGCCCTGGTCTTCGACTTCATCAACGGCTTCCACGACGCCGCCAACGCCATCGCCACCAGCGTGGCGACCGGGGTGATGACCATCGGACGGGCGGTGGTGGTGTCGGGCATCTTCAATTTCTTCGGCGCCCTGGCCGGAACCGCGGTCGCCGGCTTCATCGCCAGCGGCATCGCCGATCCCAACAATCCGCTCATCGTCACCCAGGCGGTGGTCCTGGCGGCGCTGATCGGGGCGAGCATCTGGAACCTGCTGACCTGGTGGTGGGGACTGCCGTCATCGTCATCCCACGCCCTGGTCGGTGGCATCTGCGGAGCGGTGATCGCCCATGCCTCGTGGTCCGATGTGCAGTGGGCCGGCGTGGCGAAAAAGGTGCTGATCCCCCTGGTGGTGAGTCCGCTGGTCGGATTCCTCGCGGCGCTGATCCTGATGATCGCCTGCATGTGGATCTTCCGCCGGACCCGTCCGGCCCTGGTCAATGGCGGGGCGAAGGTCATGCAACTCGTCTCTGCATGCACGCTGTCCTTCGCCCACGGCATGAACGACGCGCAGAAGGTGATGGGTGTGATCACCATGGCCCTGGTGGCGTGGATGGCCGGCCAGGGGCTCGCCCCGCTGGTCACCGACCGGGCGGATGACGCCGCCCGTACCGCCCATGCCCAGGCCATCCAGGGATCCCAGGCGCCGGCCTTCGTGAAGGATCACCACGCGCTGCTGCTGCCCACCGCCCACACGACCAAGGACGGGAAGCTGCGCAACGATGTGCCCCTATGGGTGGTCCTGTCCTGTGCCACCGCCATGTGCCTGGGCACCATGGCCGGCGGTCGGCGGATCATCCGCACCATGGGCACCAAGATCAGCCGGCTGCAGCCGCTCCAGGGCTTCGCCGCCCAGACCGCCGGGACGGGGACGATCATGGCGGCCAGCGTCCTGGGCATGCCGGTATCCACGACCCACTGCATCACCGCCAGCGTGCTCGGGGCGGGGACCAGCCGGGGTCTGGCGTCTGTGCGTTGGGGCGTGGCTGGACGGATCCTCATTGCGTGGGTTCTGACATTGCCGGCAAGTGCAGCCATGGCATGGAGTTCCATGCTCGTGTTGCGGTGGTGGCTGGGCCCGGGTCATTGATCGGATCTTCGCCGAGACTTCACAGGATCTTCATGGACCGGGGCTAGACCCAGGTATACCCGGAGACCTCCATGACCCTATCCGCGATCCTGCGTACCACCGCCCTCAGCACCGCCGCCGTCGTCGGCGTCGTCGCCCTTGAGGTCGATCCCAAGCTGAAGTCCTACGAGCCGACCACCGGCATCACCGGCACCCTGATCAGCGTCGGATCCGACACCCTGAACAACCTGATGACCATGTGGGCCGAGGAATTCGTGGCCCGCTACCCCAGCGTGCGCCCGGAGATCGAGGGCAAGGGCTCCACCACCGCGCCCCCGGCCCTGATCGCCGGCACCGCCCAGTTCGGCCCCATGAGCCGCGCGATGAAGAAGGAGGAGATCAACGCCTTCGAGGCCAAGTACGGCTACAAGCCCTTCGAGCTCAAGGTCGCCATCGACGGTCTGTGCGTGTTCGTCCACAAGGACAACCCCATTACCGAGCTGACCCTGACCCAGGTCGACAGCATCTTCAGCTCGACCTACAAGTTCGGCGGCAAGCCCGCCACCTCCTGGGAGGCGGTCGGCGTCTCCGCCTGGGCCGGCAAGCCCATGGCCACCTACGGCCGCAACAGCGCCTCGGGCACCTACGGCTTCTTCAAGGAGGTCGCCCTCAACAAGGGTGATTTCAAGTCGAACGTGAAGGAGCAGCCGGGCAGCTCCGCGGTGGTCACCGCGGTCGCCGGCGATTCCCTCGGCGTCGGCTACTCGGGCATCGGCTACGTCACCAGCGGTGTCAAGGCCCTGGCCCTGGCCCCGGCCAAGGGCGGCAAGGCCGTCGAGCCCACCTACGAGAACTGCCTCTCCGGCGACTACCCCCTGGCGCGATTCCTCTACGTGTACATCAACAAGGCCCCCGGGAAGCCCCTCGACCCGATGGTCAAGGAATTCGTCAAGTTCGTCCTCTCCAAGGACGGCCAGGACGACGTGCGCAAGGACGGCTACTTCCCCCTGACCGCGGAGCTGGCCGAGGAGCAGCTCGCGGCCCTCGAGAAGTGATCGTCCTGACCTGATACCGGGACGATCCCCAGGAAGACCGCCGCGATGTCCGCAGAAGCCCGCTATACGACGAGCCGTCTGACCCTGTGGGTGGACGGATTCATGACCCGCTTCATCCGGGTCGGCGGCGTGGCGGTCATCGCCGCGGTGTTCCTGATCATGATCTTCATCGCCGCGGTGGCGCTCCCGCTGTTCCGTGGCGCCACCGTCGGCACTCCGGTCCATCTGCCGGCGGTGGCCGGCGTCGAGCCGGCCGAAGCACCGATGGCCTTCGGCATCGATGAATGGGGCGAGATGCCCTTCCTCCTCGACCGGGCGGGCCGTCTGCATTTCCGCTCCGCCACCGCCCCCGGAATGGTGCGGACGGTGGATCCGCAGCTTGGCGCGTCGGTGACCTCGGTGGTCTGGCAGTCCTATGCCCAGCGGCTGGTCATCGGTACCGGTGATGGTCGGCTGGTGCTGTTGGAGACCGGCTATGCGCCGGCCTTCGCCGACGACGGCTCGCGGCGGATCACCGCCCGGCCGGAACAGGTCGGATCCTTTCCCATCGGTCAGGGCCATGGTGCCCGGCCGATCATCTCCATCGGTTACGGCGAGAACGATCAGGGCAAGCTCGCGGCCGCGCTGCTCGGCGGTGACGGCAAGGCTCCCGAGGTCCACGCCCTCACCTTCACCCGCAAGCGGAAGCTCGGCGGTGGAGGCGCCACCGTCGTGGACCAGGACCACGATCTGACCGCCCTCGTCAAGGGGACGCCGACCAAGGTGATGGTCGATGATGACGCGGAGAGCGTCCTGGTCCTCTCGAAGGAAGGCGACCTCTCCTACATCTTCCGCGATGGCAACGCCTTCACGCTCCGACAGCATGTCCGCCCCTTCGCCGATTTGGCGGATCCCACCATCAGTTCGGTGGAATACGTCCTTGGCGATGTGACGGTGGTGCTCGGTCATCCCTCCGGCGTCACCCGCAAGTTCAGCCTGTTCTCCCGCCCGGTCACCCGGCCGGACGGGACCATCGATCACGAGCCGCGGATGTTCTGGCAGACCGGGGAGTTCGACGAACTTCCCGGTCCCGCGACCGCCTTCCACGCCGCCGCATCCAACAAGAGCTATGCGGTGGCCTCCGGTTCGACCCTCAGCCTGCGCCACGGCACCTCCACCGCCACCCGCTGGGAAGGGGATCTGGGCTTCCCCATCGCCGGCGTCGCCATCGGCAGCAAGTACGACCGGCTCGTCGTCCTCGATCGGCAGGCCGGCCTCCACCTCCTGCCGCTCCACGACCCCCATCCCGAATCCGGTCTCAAAGCGCTGTTCGGCAAGGTGTGGTACGAGGGCCAGTCGGAACCGATCTGGGACTGGCAGTCCACCGGCGGCACGGACGACTTCGAACCCAAGCTGTCCATGGTGCCCCTCATCTTCGGCACCCTGAAGGCAACCATCTACGCCATGTTGATCGCGGTGCCCATCGCCCTGCTGGCGGCGATCTACACCTCGGAGTTCATGCACCCGCGGTTCAAGGGTGTGATCAAGCCGACCATGGAGATCATGGCCGCCCTGCCCTCGGTGGTCCTTGGTTTCCTCGCTGCCCTCCTGGTCGCCCGCCTCTTCGATGACCGGATCCCGTCGATCCTGTGCGCCCTGGTGCTGGTGCCCGCGGTGGCGATGGCCATCGGCGCCTGGTGGGGTCATCTGCCGCGCAACCTCCGGGTCCTGGTCAAGCCGGGCTACGAGGTGTTCGTGATGCTGCCGGTGCTGGTGGTGACGGTGTGGGTGGCCTGGAGCATCGGGCCCGTGGTCGAGAGCGTCCTCTTCGCCGGCGACTTCCGCGCCTGGTGGCGCAACTCCACCGGCCTGTCCTACGAGCAGCGCAACTCCCTGGTGGTCGGCGTCATGATGGGCTTCGCGATCATCCCGATCATCTACACCATCGCCGAGGATGCCTTGAGCAACGTGCCCAAGGCCCTGCGCTCCGGCTCCCTCGCCCTGGGCGGCAGCCGGTGGCAGACCGCCATGCGGGTGGTGGTGCCGACCGCCTCGGCGGGCATCTTCTCGGCGCTGATGATCGGCTTCGGCCGGGCGGTGGGCGAGACGATGATCGTGGTCATGGCCACCGGCAACACCGCGATCATGGATTTCAACATCTTCAACGGCATGCGCACCCTGTCCGCCAACATCGCCACGGAACTGCCCGAGGCGCCCCAGGGCGGCACCCTCTACCGGACGCTCTTCCTGGGCGCGATCATCCTCTTCGCCATGACCTTCCTCATCAACACGGTGGCCGAGGTGATGCGCCAGCGGCTCCGTGAGAAGTACAAGACCGTCTGATCATGACCAACGCCCCCGACAACCGGCGCCCGCGCGGCGAGGCCCAGGTCTGGCTCACCGCCATGGGACTGGCCGTGGGCATCGCCATGGTCAGCTCCCTGATCGGCGTGATCCTGTGGAACGGCCTCACCGTCTTCTGGCCCAAGTCGGTCCAGGAATGGACCGTGGGCAGCGGATCCGACAACCGTCAGGTGATCGGCCAAGTGGTCGATGTGCGGACCAATCGGCCGGTGGGCGCCGCCGCCACCGCCGCGGTGACCGAGCTCCAGGTCTTCACCGCCAACAAGCAGTACCTCGGCCAGCCCTTCGGCTTCATTCCCGCGGCGGACATCACCGCCGTGCGCGACGTCCCCGGCGTGCTGGTGATCGAACGATGGAAGAACGGCACCCTGATCGGCACCCCCCAGGCCGTCTCGCTGCCCGGCGCACAGCCGCTCTCCGCCACCGCCCCGGGCTTCGCCGGGGCCGTGGCCGCGGGGATCGAGCGCTGCACCGCCTGGCGGGCCGAGGGCGAGCATCTGCGCAAGCACGAGATCGGCGCCCTGGCCCGCCGCCAGGAGCAGATCCGCCTCGACCTGCTGCGTGCCCCGGCCGGGGCCACCGCCGCGATCAAGAGCCGGTTCGACGGATTCCAGGCCGAGATCGAGCGCCTCACCGCCCAGGCGGTGGAGATCGAAGGGCGGATGAAGGGCCATGAGCTCGCCCTCACCATCGGCGCCGGCGCCCAGGCGCGGATGATCACCATCGGCCTCGGCGAGGTGGTCGACCTCCACGCTCCCAACGAGCTGTCCCTGGTCGGCAAGACCGGGGTGTTCATCGGCCGTCTGTGGTCCTTCCTGACCGCCGATCCCCGCGAGGTGAACACCGAGGGTGGCATCTGGCCGGCCATCGTCGGCACGTTCACGATGACCCTGATGATGAGCCTGGCGGTGGTGCCGTTCGGGGTCGTCGCGGCCCTCTACCTGCGCGAATACGCCCGCCAGGGCCCCGTGGTCCGCTTCGTCCGGATCAGCGTCAACAACCTGGCGGGCGTGCCCTCCATCGTGTTCGGCGTCTTCGGTCTCGGATTCTTCGTCTATGTGATGGGTGCGAGCGTGGACTGGCTGTTCTTCCCCGGCTACGACAAGCCGGTGTTCCGCACCGGCGGCATCCTGTGGGCTGCCGCGACCCTGGCCCTGATGACCGTCCCGGTGGTCATCGTCGCCACCGAGGAGGCGGTCTCCGCGGTGCCACGCGGCATGCGCGAGGGCTCTCTCGCCTGCGGCGCATCGAAGTGGCAGACGATCCAGCGCATCGTCCTGCCGGCGGCGGTCCCCGGCATCATCACCGGTGCGATCCTGGCCATGGCCCGCGGGGCCGGCGAGGTGGCCCCGCTGATGATGGTCGGTGTGATCAAGTTTGCGACGGAGTTGCCGCTGGACGGTGAATGGCTTGAGACCGACCTCGTGCCGTTCGTTCATCTCAATCAGAAGTTCATGCATCTCGGTTTCCACATCTACGATCTCGGATTCCAGTCACCGGACAGCGACGCCGCCCGCCCGATGGTCTTCGCCACCACCCTGTTCCTCATCCTCCTCGTGCTCGTCCTGAACCTCGGTGCGATTCTCCTCCGGGAGCGCCTGCGCCGGAAGTTCCAGAGCTCGACCTTCTGAGCACCCCATGAGCCACGCCGTCACCACCGCCGATGTGAAGCCCAGCGAACCGGCCCCCGCCGGAACCGCCCCGGACTATATCCGCATCGATCACTTCTCGTTCTGGTACGGGGCGTCCCAGGCGCTCTTCGACATCCATATGGACTTGCCCGAGAAGCAGGTCACGGCCTTCATCGGGCCTTCTGGCTGCGGCAAGAGCACCCTCCTGCGCAACATCAACCGGATGAACGACCTGATCGACGGGGTCCGCCACACGGGGGACATCTCCATCGCCGGTCACACGATCTACGATCCGCACATCGAGGTCACCAGCCTGCGCAAGCGGGTGGGGATGGTGTTCCAGAAGTCCAACCCGTTCCCCAAGTCGATCTACGAGAACGTGGTCTACGGCCTGCGGGTGGCCGGGGTCAACGACCGCCGGACCCTCGACCAGGCCTGCGAGACCAGCCTGCGCGCCGCCGCCCTGTGGGACGAGGCCAAGGACCGGCTCAATTCCAGCGCCCTCGGGATGTCCGGCGGCCAGCAGCAGCGCCTGTGCATCGCCCGGGCCGTGGCGGTGAAGCCCCAGGTCCTGCTCATGGACGAGCCCTGTTCTGCCCTGGATCCGATCGCCACCGGCAAGATCGAGGAACTCATCCTCGAACTGAAAAAGGACTTCACGGTGGTCATCGTCACCCACAACATGCAGCAGGCCGCCCGGGTCAGCGACCGGACCGCGTTCTTTTATCTGGGAAAGCTCATCGAGTACGATACAACCCAGACCATCTTCACCAACCCCGGCCAGAAGCAGACCGAGGACTACATCACCGGCCGCTTCGGCTGAGCCAGGATCTATCGATGACCGCACGCACCTTTGAGCTCGAACTGGCCGACCTGCGCCGCAACCTGGTCGCCATGGGCGGTCTGGTCGAACAGGCCGCGACCCAGGCGGTCGAGGCCCTGGCCGCGCCAACCGCCGAGGCCAAGCAGCGGGCGGGCGACCTGGATGATCGTCTCGACGCCATGCAGGAGGATCTGGAGCAGCGCATCCACCGCCTCCTCGCCCTCCAGAATCCCATGGTCCGCGACCTGCGCCTGGCGGTGTCCAGCCTGCGCATCGTCGCCCTCTTCGAGCAGATCGGCGATCTCGCCGAGGGCGTGAGCAAGCGCGCCGCCTGGATCGCCCGCCACCGCCTGGTCGCCAACCCAGAACCCCTGTCCGAGCTCGGCCGGGTCGTGGTGCAGATGATCCGTGAGTCCGCCGAGGCCTATGTCACCGGCTCGACGGAGCTGGCCAAGCGGATGACCGAGGAGGAATCGGTCAGCGATCAGCTGACCAAGTCCTGCTTCGAGGGCATCCAGGTGGCCATGGCCCTGCGTCCGGAGCTGATCAAGGAGTACACCCACCTCCTGCGCGCTGTGGCGAACCTGGAGCACATGGGCGACCTGGCGGTGCTGATCGCCGAGGAGGCGATCTTCATCCACTCCGGCAAGAACATGAGCCACCACCTCAAGGACCTGTGATGGCCCGGATCCTGCTGGTCGAGGACGAGCCGGATCTCCAGCAGCTCGTCCGCTACAACCTGGAACGGGAAGGCCACCAGGTGCGCGTGGCCGGCACCGGTGGCGATGCCCTGGCGGAGCTGCGCCGGGCGTCCTATGACCTGATCCTGCTCGATCTGATGCTTCCGGACCGGGATGGGCTTGAGGTCTGCCGCATCGTGCGCGGCGATCCGGCCCTGGCCCGCACGCCGATCATCATGGTCACCGCCAAGGGCGAGGAGAGCGACGTGGTGCTCGGCCTCGGCCTGGGCGCCGACGACTACGTGACCAAGCCGTTCCGCACCCGTGAGCTGATGGCGCGGATCAAGGTCCGCCTGGCCCGGACCCGGGCGGTCGCCACCGAGCCGGACAAGGCGCGCATCGAGGTGAAGGGGCTGGTCATCGACCCGGTCCGCCACCTGGTCACCGTCGATGGCGCGGCTGCGACCCTGACCCTGACCGAATTCCGGCTGCTCCACGCCATGGCCGCGAGCCCCGGGGTGGCTTTCGGCCGCTACGACCTTCTGGACCGGATCGGCGATGGCGACGCGGTGGTCACCGATCGCACCATCGACGTGCATATCCGCAACCTGCGCCGGAAGATCGAGCCCTACGATGCGCTGGTCGAGACGGTGCGCGGCGTCGGCTACCGCTTCGCGGACGGCTGAACCGCCGCCGTGGGCCCCCGGTTCCTGTCCGCCGCCGCATGCAGCTGCGCCGCCGCCGCCGGTCTGGCGGCCTGGGCATCCGGATCGTCGTTGGGCGGCTGGGCCGCCGTCGTCGCCCTGGTCTGCGCCACCCTCTCGGTGCTGGCGGCCCTGCGCGACCGCCAGCGCATCCGCGACCTCGCGGCGGTGGCCCGGGCCTATGGCGATGGCCGCTACGATCTGCGGGCCGGGCTTGGCGGTGAGGATGTGATCGCCGCCCTCGGCCGCGACCTCGATCAGCTCGGCGACCGGCTCCAGGCCTCGCGCAGCGAGGCGGAGGCCGGGCGTTCGGTGCTCGAGGCGGCCCTTGGCGCCCTCGACGAGGCGGTGGCGTGCGTCGATGCCCTCGACCGGGTGCGCTACGCCAACGCCGCCTGGCGCCATGTGGCCGCCGACGGCCAGGATCTGGTCGGGCAGGAGTGGTACCGTCATTTCACCGCCAAGGCGGTGAGCGATCTGGTGGCCGCCGCCCGGTCCGGCGGGGCGACGGCGCCGGTGGCGGTCGAGCATCGCCGCCGCCACCTCGTGGCGAGCGCTGCGGCTGCCGGTGAGCTGGTGGTGATCGTCCTCCGGGACCGCACGGAGCTCCATCTGCTCGACCTCCGCCGGCGCGACTTCCTGGCCGGGGTGAGCCATGAGCTCAAGACCCCGCTCACCGCCATCCTCGGCTGCGCGGACACCCTGGTGGACGGCGCCCTCGATGACGAGCCAGCGGTGGCCCGGGGCTTTGTCGAGCGCATCCAGCGCCACGCCGAGCGGCTGGCGAGCATCGTCAACGATGTGCTCACCCTGGCCCGCCTCGAACGCGGCGCCTGGGAGGTCCGCCCGGAATCCTGCGATGTCGGAGCCGTCATCGACGATGTGGTCGACCAGCATCGGGAGCAGGCTGTGGCACGCGGCGTGGCCCTCGTCTGGAACCGGCCGCGGTCCCCGGCGCGGATCGATCCGGAACTGCTCCGCACCCTGGCCGCGAACCTGGTGTCCAACGCCATCCGCTACAACCGGCCCGATGGCCGGGTCGATGTGGGCCTCGACGAGCGCGGCGAGCGTCTGGTGCTGACCGTGGCCGACACCGGCATCGGCATCCCGGCGGAGCTCCAGGCCCGGGTCTTCGATCGCTTCTTCCGCGTCGATCCGGCCCGCTCCCGGGATACCGGCGGCACCGGGCTCGGCCTGGCCATCGTCCGTGAACTGGTCGACTCCCTGGAGGGGCGCATCGCCCTGGCCAGCGGTCCCTCCGGGACCACGGTCACCGTGGACCTGCCGCGGCACTCCGCCCGGGGGTCCGCCACGCCCCCGGGTGGGTTGCCGGCCCATGCCCCGACCTAGCCTGCCGGGGTGAGCGCCCGCCTCGAAGCCCGCATCGGCCTGCTCGTCCTGGCCGGCATCGCCGCCGCGGTGGCCATGGTGCTCCTGTCGGACCGTTTCGATTTCGAGCCGCGTTACCGGCTGGCGGTGTACCTCGACGACGCCGAGGGATTGCGCCGGGATTCCCCGGTGACCTTCGCCGGGTTGCCGGTGGGCGAGGTCCTGGCGGTGGAACAGGTCGGCGATCCCCGGGGCCGGGTGCGCGCCGAGGTGGCGGTGCGCCGCTCCCGACGGCTGCCCGGCGACACCGTGGTGCGTCTGGCGAGCAACGGCTTCTTCGGCGACAGTTTCCTCGCGTTGAACGGTGGCACCGACCGCGATCGCCCGCCCCTGCCCGACGACGGCAGCGCCGTGCTCGTGGCCCGGCCCGGCTTCCTGGCTGAGACCGGGGACAAGGCCCAGCGTCTGATCGACGGGCTCAACGCCACCCTGGACGAAGGCACCCGGGCGAATCTTCAGCGGCTGATCGCCAACGGTGCAGATCTCGCCGGCGAGGGGGCGGGACTGCTCAGGGAGTTGCGCGCGACCCAGGCCCGCCTCGCGCAGGTGGTCGAGCGCGCCGATGCGGTGCTCGCCCGGGGCGCGAGCGTGGCGGAGCGCGCCGAGGGCGCCCTGGCCGCAGTCGAGCGGCTGGCGGGGCGGATCGAGGCCGAGGTGCCGGCCCTGTCCGTGGCCGCCAGCTCCGCGCTCGCCGCCCTGACCACCGCCGCCCGGTCCGCCGGTGCGGCGGCGGACGGCTTCGCTGCCGGCGCGCCCGCCCTGGGCGATGCCCTGTCCGCCGCTGCCGGGCTCGCCCGTCAGGCGTCGGCCGTCGCCTCCCGGCTCGCCGCCGGGGACGGGGTCCTCGGCCAATTGCTCGTCTCTCCCGCCCTGGCCCGGGACATCCAGGGCGTCGCCGTGGATCTGTCCGCCCTGGCCAAGCGTCTCGCGGACCGCCCCAGCCGTCTCGTCTTCGATGACGATCCGGTCAGGGCGGCGGCGGACCGCGCCGACCGGGAGGCGCGCAAGCAGCGACGCATGCTGGAGCTCTGGCTCGGCGCGGGAGCCACGGCGGCGTCGACGCCCTGAGCCTCAGGGCCCGCCCACGGAGCGGATCAGCCAGGCGAGGAGGGCAAGGTTCCCGGCGATCATGGCCGCCAGGACGCCCCACCACCAGGTCGGGATCCGCCGGCGGCGCGGGCGCTGGAGCCGATGCATCCGCTCGGTGGCCATGCGCATGAGCGCTTCGCTGCCGAGTCCCGCGGTGTCGCCCTGGCGCGGTTCGAGGGCGCTCATCCGCCGCGATTCGGTTTGCGGCCGCAGTTCCTTGGTGGTGACATGGCGGCGGGTGGTCCCCGCCTTGCGCACCACGTCCGAGTCCCGCTGGACCTGCAGATGCAGGCCCGTCTCCTCGGGCTGACCGAGGGCGGTGATGGCTCGCTGAAACGCCCGCAGGCAGGCTCCGTGGTCGGCGAAGCGGGCGCCGGGCACCTTGGCCAGGCAGGAGCCGAGGATCTGGCGGGTGCCCGCGGACACCTCCGGCAGCCATTGGCGGATGTCCGGGATGGGATCGTTGAGATGCCGGTGGAGGATGCGCAGCGGCTGCTCGTCGGTGTACGGCGGCCGCCCGGTCAGGAGCTGGAACAGGGTGCAGCCGAGGGCGTAGATGTCGGTGCGCTGGTCGACCCGCTCGCCGCGGACCTGTTCCGGGGCCATGAATGCGGGGGTTCCGATCACCGCCCCGGCCACCGTCAGATCGTTGCCGCCGCCATCCCGGGCCAAGCCGAAGTCGATGACCTTGGCGGTGCGGCCGTTGGCGACCAGGATGTTGCCGGGCTTGATGTCCCGGTGGACCAGCCCGCCGGCCTTCCAGGCGTGGTCCAGGGCCCGGCAGACCTGGAGCCCCATGCGCAGGGCATCGCCCTCGGACAGCTGGCCGTGGGCCTGGACCAGTTCCGCCAGGGACGGTCCGTCGACCAGCTCCATCGCCAGCCAGGGCCGGCCCTGGTCCGTGCCGCGGGCCACCAGCCGGGCGATGTTGGGATGGTCGAGGCGTTCGAGAACTGCGCATTCCCGCTCGAAGCGGGCCAGGAAGGCCGGATCCGCCCCGGCGTCCGGGGTCATCACCTTCACCGCGGCCCGACCCAGGGTCGGATGGTCGCCCACCGCCACCTGGCCCATGCCGCCGGTGCCAAGGATCCGGCCGAGCACGAAGCCGCCCACCTCCGCCGGGGGTGGGGGCATGCCGCCGGCGAGATCCTGGACGATGGTGCGGTCGTCGCCGGCCATGGCGGGAGCATCCGGCAGGCGTGCCCGGCGCCAGCGGATGCCGGACCGGCGCCGGTTGAGGTCGCGCCGCCCGCCGGACGCTGGCCCGCCATGCGCCGCCGTCCTGTCCAGGTCCTCGTCCTGGCCGCCCTGCTCGCCTGCGGGGCGCTGATCGGCGTCGGCATCCTTGGCCGCGAGGTGGAACAGGGCGGCCGCGCCCGGGGCATCGGCACCCATCCGGACATCGAGCTGCGCGGCGCCACCGCCGCGGGGCTCGCGGCGGTGGGTTTCCGTCTGCGTGGCAGCGAGCCGCGTACCTGGCGCGACATCGATCTGCGTCTGCACGGTGATGACACCGCGACGCGGATGTTCCTCGCCTGCCGGATCGCGCCGGCGGAAGTCGACGGCCTGTTCGCATTCGTCGCTGGCGCGGTGCGCCCGGTGGACGGCCTGCCGGATGCCGGCTGGGACGCCCTCGGCGGGCCCCGGCCGGACTGGTGGGCCCCCACCGCCCCCCGGGCCCGCAGCCAGGAGGTCCGCGAGGGCGGTGTGGCCACCGGCCTCTACGCCGCCTACGATCCCGCTGATGAGCGCCTGTGGATGTGGCGCTGGACCCGCAAGGGAGCCCCGCCCCCGGCAGCCCGCGCAGACGGCATCGACGCCCTGGTCCTGACCCTGGCCGGGGCCCACGCCCGCACCGCCCCGGTGGCGGGGGAGTGGCTGGCCTTGCGCGATGCGCCGATCCGCGGATTGCGCGCCGATCTCGCCCTGCGCTCCCGGGCCCGGGCCCACCGCACCGTGCTCCGCCTGTCGCCCCTCGATGCGGCGACGGCCGCCGCACTGCTCGCGGACCTGCCCATGCGGCCCATCGCCCCGGACGGCCCGCCGCCGGCCTGGACCTTCGCGCTCCCACCGTCCCTCAGTGTGCTCGACAGCGAGGCCCCGCCCGCCCTGCCCCCGTGGTTCACCCCGGGTCCCGGTCCCCGCTGGGCCGCCAGCGTCGTCCGGCTCGGCGACGGCCGGGTCGAATCCGCCCGCTGGGCCGCCCACCACGGCGACGCCCTGTACGTCTGGGACTGGGCGGACCCCACGCCGGCACCGGCGGAACTGGATCTCCTGGGGGGCCTTCCGTAGCAGCCCCATCGAGGCTTACAGGAGATCGGGAGGGCGCGGAGGGCCGCGGAGAAAACCCAATCTCGCTCCGCGGCCCTCCGTGTCCTCCCGATCTCCTGTAAACCTCGAAAAGGGGCGTGGGATGTGGAGAAAGTCCCATCGTCCTCCGCGGCCCTCCGTGCCCTCGCGACCTCCTGTCGGCCGGTCGCGGGTTATCTCCGTTTCACCCCGAGCACATGATGCAGCCCTCGGGATCCGCGGCGCTGCAGGAGCCGGTGGCCCAGGCGACGATCTCCAGGGGCGACAGGGGCGACAGGTCCGCCTCGGTGGCGATGGCCTTGCCGAGCAGGTAGGCGCGGGCCTCGGCGAGCTTCTCGGGGCTGGGCTGCTCGGCGGCGGCGTCGGCGGCCTGCTGCTGGACGGCGTTGTCCACGGTGACCTTCTGGGCACCCCGGGCGGCGGTCTGGCGGATGTAGTAGCTGCCGGTCTTCAGGCCCTTCTTCCAGCCGTAGAAATGCATGCTGGTCAACTTGGCCAGGGTGGCGTCCTTGAGGTAGATGTTCATCGACTGCGACTGGCAGACGAAGGCGCCGCGATCCGCCGCCAGGTCGATGATGTGGCGCTGGCTGATCTCCCACACCGTCCGGTACAGCTCCTTCAGGTCGTTGGGGATGCCGGGGATCTCCTGGATCGAGCCCTCGGCGGCGATGATGCGGTCCTTCATCCCCTCAGACCACAGGCCGCGGGCCATGAGGTCCTTCACCAGGTAGCGGTTGATGCGCACGAACTCGCCGGACAGCACATTGCGCTTGAAGATGTTCGACGGGATCGGCTCGAAGCCCTCGGTGTTGTCGAGGATGTTGGCGGTCGAGGCGGTCGGCATCGGCGCCAGGAGCAGGCTGTTGCGCAGGCCATGCTCCACGACCCGGGCCTTGAGGGCCTTCCAGTCGTAGCGGCCGCTGGTGCAGTAGACCGCCTCGCTGGCGGCGGGCAGGTCCTCGCCCCGTGCTTTGCGCTCCTCGTACCACAGGTCGTACTGCAGGCGGCCCTGGCTGGCCGGGGAGCCGGGGAAGCTCGGGTAGGCGCCCTTCAGTTCCGCCTGCTCGCAGGACGACTCCACCGCCGCGTGGTGGATGGTCTCGAAGATCTCGCGGTTCAGCTTGCGCGCGCCCTCGCTGCCCCAGGGCAGGCGCAGGCGCAGGAAGACATCCGCGAGGCCCTGCACGCCCAGGCCCACGGGCCGGTGGCGCATGTTCGAGTTCCGCGTCTCGGGGACCGGGTAGTGGTTGCGCTCGATGACCAGGTCGAGGTTGCGGATCGCCACCTTGGCGACCCGGTGCAGCTCGGCGTGGTCGTACTCGGTGCGCCCGTCCTTCTCGACCAGGAACGCCGGCAGGCTGATCGAGGCGAGGTTGCACACCGCGATCTCGTCCGGGCTGGTGTACTCGACGATCTCGGTGCACAGGTTCGAGGACTTGATCGTGCCCAGGTTCTGCTGGTTCGACTTCCGGTTGCACGCGTCCTTGTACATGATGTACGGCATCGAGGTCTCGACCTGGACCTCGCAGATCTTGCGCCACAGCTCCTGGGCCTTGATCGTGCGCACGCCGCGGCCCTCGGCCTCGTAGCGGGTGTACAGCCGCTCGAATTCGGCGCCCCAGCAGTCGCTCAGGCCCGGCGAGCGGGCGGGATCCATCAGGGTCCAGTCGCCGTCGTCCTGGACCCGCTGCATGAACAGGTCCGGCACCCACAGGCCGTAGAACAGGGCCCGGGCGCGCATCTCGTCCTTGCCGGTGTTGCGCTTCAGGTCGAGGAAATCGAGGATGTCGCCGTGCCACGGCTCCAGGTAGATGGCGAAGGAGCCCTTGCGCTTCCCGCCGCCCTGGTCGACGTAGCTCGCGGTGGCGTCGAAGTTGCGCAGCATCGGCACCAGGCCGTTGCTCGTCCCGCCGGTGCCGGCGATGGGGCTGCCGGCGGCGCGCACGTTGTGCACATGCAGGCCGATGCCGCCGGCCATCTGGCTGATCTTGGCGCAGTCGGACAGGGTCTTGTAGATCCCGTCGATGGAGTCGTCGTGCATGTGGAGCAGGAAGCACGACGACATCTGGGCCCGGGGCGTGCCGGCGTTGAACAGGGTCGGGGTCGCGTGGGTGAAGCGCTTGGTCGACATCAGGTGGTAGGTCTCGAAGGCCTTGTCCAGGTCGTCGAGGTGGATGCCGATGGCGACCCGCATCCACAGGTACTGCGGCCGCTCGACGATCTTCTTGCCGAGCTTGAGCAGGTAGCTCTTGGTCAGGGTCGAGATGCCCTGGTAGTCGAAGGTGAAGTCGCGCTCCTGGACCATCTCCTTCTCGATCCGCGGCCCGTGGGCGCGGACGATGCGCAGCAGGTCGTCGGACACGGCCGGCGCCGGCCGGCCGGCGAGGTCGGTGCGCCGGGCGAGCTTCTCCATCGCCGCGCCGAAGGTCGGAGGCGTGTCCTTGTGCAGGATGCTCGCCATCAGCCGGGCGGCGAGGAAGTCGTAGTCCGGGTGGGTGGTCACCAGGTTGGCGGCGGTGCGCACCGCCAGTTCGTCGAGCTCCCGGGTGGTCACGCCATCGTACAGGCCGCCGATGACCCGCTGGGCGACGAGCAGGGGCTCCACCTGGAGCCCCTGGGCCAGGACCTCGATCCGGCGGGTGATCTTGTCGAGATGGACAGGCTCTTTCGAGCCATCGCGCTTGGTGACCAGCATTTTTTAACTCGAGGAGAAACGGGGGAGATGGGAGGGGGGAGGGGGGAGGTGCAGGACGGGGTGGGTTGGTGGGATCTGGGGTTGGTCCCATGTATGGCACCAACCCGCTTCGTATCCCGACCGTCCCCTTCCCCCTCCCCCCTCCCCAGGATGTTTAAAAATCAGTGTCGAAGTCGATGCGCTGTTCGCCCATCGGCACGCCGACGCCGGCCTTGCGGTACTCCGCGACCTTCTTCTCGTGGAAGTTGGTCTTGTTCTGCAGGGCGATGCGTTCCATGAACGCGAACGGGTTGCGCGCGCCGTAGGGCTTGGCCACGGCGAGCTGGCTGCACAGGCGGTCGGCGACGAAGCGGATGTAGTCCTGCATCTGCACAGCGTTCATGCCGATGAGCGACACCGGCAGGGCGTTGCCGGCGAAGTCGCACTCGATCTCCACCGCCTCGCGGACGATCTCGGTGATCCGGTCCGGGTGGCAGCGGTCCTGGAGCTTGCCGTGGAGCATGACCGCGAAGTCGGTGTGCAGGCCCTCGTCCCGGGCGATCAGCTCGTTGGAGAAGCACAGGCCGGGCAGACGGCCCTGCTTCATGTCCTTGATCCAGTAGATGGCACAGAAGGAGGACGAGAAGAAGATGCCCTCGACGCAGGCGAAGGCGACCAGGCGCTCGGCCAGGGGGCGGTCCGCGGCGAGCCACTTGAGGGCCCACTGGGCCTTGCGCCCGACCACCGGCACGGTCTCGGCGGCGCGCTGCAGGTGCCGGCGTTCGGCGGCGTCGGTGATGTAGGTATCGATGAGCAGCGAATAGGTCTCGCTGTGGATCGTCTCGATGAGCATCTGCATCGAGTAATAGGCCCGGGCCTCGGGGGCGGTGACCTCGGCATAGAACCGGGCGGCGAGGTTCTCGTTCACGATGCCATCGCTGGCGGCGAAGAAGGCCAGGACGTGGGAGAGGAAATGCCGCTCGGCGTCGTTCAGGTTGCGCCAGTCCTGCTGGTCCTTGGACAGGTCGATCTCCTCGGCCGTCCACATGAGCGAGAGGTGGTCCTTGTACGCCTTCCACAGGTCCTCGTGGTGGACCGGGAAGAGCACGAAGCGGTCCAGGGTCTTCGCGGTGAGCGGGTCCTGGAGGCCGGTGAGCAGGCGGTCGAGGCCGGCCACCTCGGGGGTGTCCCGGGCCTCGCGCTCCTTGCGCCGCTGTTCGCGGTAGAGGACGAAGCGGCGGGCGGCCTCGTGCTCGCCGGCGCGCATCAGGGCGAGCTCCGCCTGGTCCTGGATCTCCTCCAGGTACACGCTGCCGCCGCCGGGCCGGCGGGCGGCGAGGTTGGCGCAGGCGGCCCGGGTCATCTCGGCGACCCGCCGGCGGGCGGCGTCGTCCAGCCCGGCGCCGTCCCGGGCGGCGGTCAGCGCCTTGGCCAGGGCCACCGCGATGCGCTCCGGGTCGAAGGCGCGGAACGACTCGTCCCGGGCCCGCACCTTGAGGGTGGGGAACGCGGCGGGGTCGAGGTCGCTGAGCCGGGCGGTGGCGGGGGCGATGGCGGCGGGGTCGACGGGCATGATCGGGGGGCTGTCCGGGGGTCGCGTGGGGGCGTGCGCGAGAGGTCCACTGTGTTCGTCGGCGCTGGCCGTTGTCAAGAGCGCGCACCCTAGCAGTGGTGGAGGTCCGGAATTCACACCCCCACTAATGGTATGATGCAAGCGATGCCGACCGTGCAGGGGATGACCATCCAGGCGGGCAGGTTGCAACTGAAACCGATCACCGCAGCCGCCGCCAGGGCGGGGGTCCAGGGGGCCGCGGCCCAGCCCTCGACGACGGTGACCGCCAGGGTGGCGGCCAGGATGCCGGTCACCGCCGCCCCCGCCGCGGCCAGGGCCCCTGCGGGCCGGCCGCCCGCCAGCCATGGTCCCAGCCCCTGGCAGGCGGCCATGAGGACCAGGCCCGGGGCGAACACGGCCAGGGTGGCGATCACCGCCCCCGGCAGGCCGCCGGCGGCGGCCCCGGCCCAGGTGGCGAGGGTGAACAGCGGCCCCGGCAGGGCCTGGACCAGGGCGTAGCCGGCGAGGAGCCGCTCCGGGGCCAGGGTCCCCGTCAACCCCTCCTGGAGCCAGGGCAGCACCACATGGCCACCCCCGACGACCAGGGCCCCGGCCTGGGCGCTGGCGGCGGCGGTGGCCAGCACCGGATCCGGCCACCGTCCCGCCGCCAGCACCAGGCCGGCGACTCCGGCGGCGACGGCGAGGGGAACGAGGAGGAGCCGCCGGTCCGGCGCCGGACCGGGGGGAACCCGGGGCGGGGTGAGCGCACCGACCAGCAACGCGGCCAGCACCGCCAGGAGGGCGCCCCAGGGCAGGAGCAGGGCCGCTGCCGCGGCGCCTGTGGCCATGGCCAGGGGCCTGGGCCCCGCGCACAGCCCCCGCATGCCCCACACCGCCCAGGCGATGGCGGCGGCCGCCGCGGCCAAGGCCCCCGCCAGGATTCCCGCCGGCAGGTCCGCGGCGGCCAGTCCCGCGCCTGCCAGGCCCATGACCAGGGCCGCCGGCAGGGTGAACCCCGCCCAGGCGGCGAGGGCGCCGGGCCACCCGCCGAGCCGCCAGCCGAGGGCGAAGCCCACCTGGCTGCTGCTCGGCCCAGGAAGGGCCTGGGCCACCGCCACCAGTCGGGCATAGGCAGCGTCGTCGAGCAGGCGGGCCCGGACCACGAACTCGTCCCGGAACAGGGCGAGATGGGCGGCGGGCCCGCCGAAGGCCACGCCGCCGAGCCGGAGGAAGCGGAGGAAGATCCCCGCCAGGGTCATTGGCAGCGGGTGGCGATCAGGTCGGCGGTGGCGGCGGCATCCGGCAAGGGTTCCAGGACCCAGTCGGCGCACGCCCGGTAGAGCGGATCGCGCACGGCGAGCAGCGCCTCGGCCTCGGCGGCGGGGCTCTGGCCGGTGAGGCTCGGCCGGCCACCCGCGTTCCGGGTCAGCCGCTCCTGCACGACCGCGAGGGGCGTCGCCAGGTAGACGATCAGGCCGCCGGCGGCGCGCAGGCGGTCCCGGTTGCCGGGGCGCAGGACCACGCCCCCACCGGTGGCCAGGACCAATGGTCCCGGGCGGTCGAGGACGGCGGCCAGGGCACGCTCCTCGGCATCGCGGAAGACGGGCTCGCCCAATTCCGGAATGGCACGCTGGATCGGCATGCCGAGCATCTGTTCGGTGGCGGTGTCCGCATCGATGAACGGCCAGGCGGTACGCGCCGCCACCAGCCTGCCGACCGTGCTCTTGCCGCAGGCGCGGAATCCGATGAGCGTCACCCGGTGCATGACGTTGCAGCATCCGGCAGCGGACCGCCAAGCCAGGGGTCTTGTGGCCGGGCCATACGCCGTGACGCTCCCCATGTGCCGCCCACCGCCCTGCTGCCACCCCGGTCCCGCCTCGGCGGCTACGAGATCGTCGAGCTCGTGGGCAAAGGTGGCATGGGCGAGGTCTACCGGGCGCGTCAGGTCAGCATGGACCGGGTCGTGGCCCTCAAGGTCCTGTCGCCCCGGCTGGCGGCCAAGGATCCGTCCTTCGCCCAGCAGTTCATCGCCGAGGCGCGCTCCGCCGGGCGGCTGAACCACGCCCACATCGTGGCCGTGCACGATGTCGCCAGCGCCCCGGCCCCGGCGGGCATCGGCCATGAGGGCGAGCTGCATTTCTTCTCGATGGAGTTCATCGACGGCGAGACCGTCAAGGATGTCCTGGAACGGCAGGGCCGGCTCGAACCGGCCCAGATCGCCCGGGTGATGCGCGGCATGGCCGAGGCCCTGGTCTACGCCCAGGCCCAGGGCCTGATCCACCGCGACATCAAGCCGGACAACATCATGCTCGGCGCGGACGGGGCGGTGAAGCTCGCCGACCTCGGACTCGCCACCGACCTGGAGACCGCGACCAACGAGGCCGGCGGCAAGGTCATGGGCACGCCGCTGTACATGTCCCCGGAACAGGCCCGGGCCCTGGCCATCGACCACCGCAGCGACCAGTACAGCCTGGGTGCGACGCTGTTCCATTGCCTGACCGGCCGGGCGCCGTTCCACGGCGACACCGCCAAGGCGATCATGAAGGCCCATGTCGTCGAGCCGGTCCCGGACCCGCGCGACCTGCGCGACGATGTGCCGGAAGGCTGGCGCCAGCTGTGCATCCGCCTGCTGGCCAAGGACCCCGCCGCCCGCTACCCCGACGCGGCGGCCATGCGCCTCGCCATCGAGGCGGCGGCACAGGGGAAGGTGGCGCGCCCCCGGCCGGCGCCCCACTCCGCCCGGAACCGGCGGCCGAGCCGGCTGCCATGGGTGGTCGGCGGCGCGGTCATGGCAGCCGCCCTGGTCACAGCGGTCATCCTCATGCCCGGAGACCCCGAGCCGGATCCCGGCGACCCCCGCCCCCCGGTCGCGGATCCCGATGCCGACCCGGTCGTGCGCCCGGTGCCGCCCGCTCCCGCGGCCACGGTATCGGCCCGGCCAGGCGGCCTGTCCATCGAGGCCGCCCTCGCTGCGCTCCCCAAGGATGCCCGTCCGCGATTGGAGGGGCTGCGCGCCCTCATCGACGGTCCATTCCGCACCTCGCCCGAGCGCCGCCGCCTGGAGGGGATGGTCCGCGATCTGGAGGGCGACCTGCGTGCCGCCGAGATCCGCGCCGCCGGCGAGCGCGCCGCGCGCTTTGCCAAGGGTGTCGCCCTGGTCGAGACCGCCCTCGCCGACGGACGGCTGGCGGATGCCGGCGACCATCTCGGCGCCCTCCGCCCGCCGGCGGGCGACGACGAGGCCCAGACCCGTCTGGCCGACCTGCGTATCCGCCTGGACAAGGCCCTGGCGACGGTCCGCGGCGGCCTGGGCGAGCGCATCGCCCAGGCTCCCGACGAAGCCGCATGCCAGACCCTGGCCGAGGAGCTCGCCGCCGCGCCCATTCCCGCCGCGGACCGCCAGCGTCTGACCGCGGCCCTGGCCGAACGGCGGGCCCAGGTCATCGCCGAGGCCACCGCCGGGGATGCGGACCGGTTGGCGCGCATCACCCTTGCCGTCGAGGAGCTCCGGCGCACCCCGCGGTACAGCGATCTCCAGCAGCGGATCGCCCAGGTCGTCACCACCCTGCGCAGCCCTGATGCCCGGGCGGCCGGGGACCGGTTCGCCCGGGCCGCCCGCCTCGCCGCCCAGGTCGAGGCGGACCTCGTTGCCCACATCAAGGAGCGGGAGCCGGAAGCCACCCTGCGGACCGCCGCCGCTGCCGCGCCCCTGACCGTGCGCCTGACCCAGCTCACGGCCGACCGGATCGCCTACCGCCGTGGCCCGAGCTCGGTCAGCGTCGACCGCTCCACCATCGACCTGGACTGGGGCGACCTGGCCGCGGCAGCCGTCGCCCAGGGACCTGAGCGGGCCGATGCCCTGCGCGCCTTCGCCTGGCATTGGCGCCAGCCCATTCCCGACGGCACAACGGGGGGTGATGCCGCCTTCGCCCGCTTCCTCGTCGACCACGACCGCCGCCTGCGCCCGCTGCCGGTGGCGGCGCCGTGCGAGATCGAGGACGGCGCGGTGGTGTGCACCTACGACTTCGTGACCCGGGGTGCCGCCCTGGTCGCCGACTGGCAGGGGGAGCAGTTGCGGGCCGGTCCGCGCGGTCTGCATTGGGACAATACCCGCGGCCTGCCCCCCGGGGAGCTGCGCGACCGTGATCTGCCGACCCTGCGCTGGGCTGCGGCGGTGCTCGCCCCGGCCAGCCTGTCGGCGCGCATAGCCATGGACGCGGAGTCCGCCCTGGCGGTCGGCCTGAGCGATGGCACCCAGTCGGTCCGGCTGCTCCTGGTCAACCGCGGCGCGAGCCGCGAACCGGTCCGCCTGCTCACCGTGGGGGCCGGTGGCCAGGTCGCCGTCGAGGGCGCCCGGGGGATCCGCTCCGCGCCGATGGTCCCGGATCGCCCGGTCCCGGTGCAGATCGCGGTCACCGCCGATGGCCAGGTCCGCATCCTCGTCGGCGACACCCCGATCGCGAACACGATCCCTGGCCTCGATCCCGCCAAGCCGCTCTCCGTCGTCATCCAGACCACGGGGCAGACCCGCGCTGCCATCCCCTGGTTGCAGGTGCGTGGCCGTCCACCCGGAAACGCCCCATGAACGCCGTCGCCGCCCCCGTCTCCCCCGATCCGATCGCCGAGCAGAGCTTGGCCGTCTTCACCGAGGCGTGGACCGCCCTCGAAGCCCGGGTCGGCCGCTCGAACCTGCGCTTTCCCAAGGAGATCATCTGGCTGAACGGCGCCCCGGGCTCCGGCAAGGGGACCAACACCCCGTTCATCCAGCGCGAGCGCGGCATCATCGCCCCGCCGGTGGTGGTGTCGTCGCTGCTCAACTCCCCGGAGTTCGAGACGATCAAGGCGAAGGGCAACCTCATCGCCGACGCGGATGTGGTGCGCATCCTCCTCCAGCGCCTGCTTGATGCCTCGTACACCGACGGCGTGGTGGTGGATGGCTTTCCCCGGACCAAGGTCCAGGCGGAATGCGTGCGCCATCTGCACCGCAAGATGCTCGACCTGCGCAAGGAGTACGCCGGCACACCCCTCGCCGCGGTGTTCCCGACCCCGGTCTTCCGCATCACCGTCCTGTGGGTCGGCGAGAAGGAATCCCTCGACCGCCAGCTCAAGCGCGGCCGGCAGATCATCGCCCACAACCAGCGGGTGCGCGAGAGCGGCGAGGGCGACTTCCTTGAAGAACGGCCGACCGACACCAACGAGGACGCGGCCCGCAAGCGCTACCGCATCTTCCAGGAGATGACCCTCGATGCCCTGCAGGGGCTGAAGAAGGACTTCCACTACCACCTGATCAACGCCCAGGGCGACATCCGGTCGGTCGAGGAGAACATCAACCACGAGTTCCAGTACCAGTCGACCCTGGAACTCGAATCCGAGACCCTGGACGCGGTCAACCACATCCCGCTCGCGGCGGATGTGGTGCTCCACGCCCGCCAGAACCTGGTCCGGCGGCTCGACGGCTACCAGCGCGACCACGCCCACCTGCTCCGCCAGGTGATCTGGATCATCGAGCAGGAGTTCCTGCCGGCGATCCAGGGCTGCGCGGTGGTCGGCCATGCCCATGTGGCGACCGAGAATCCGCTCCTCGCCCAGCCGGTCGCCACCGCGATGGTGGTCGACATCCTGAGCGAGCGCGGCTACCTGCCGACGGCGTGGACCGACTGGCGCGAGGTCCCGGTGCGGATCGATCCTGCCACCGGGGCGGTCACCACCCAGCGCCGCGCCGTCTGGCGCTTCGACGTCCGCTTCCGCGGTTCGCACATCCGCCGCGGCCAGTGATCCGGCCGCGGCCGGGAGTCCCGGCCGCGGCGTGGGGGGTCACTTGCCGTCGATGTCGAGGCCCGGGTAGCGGGACTCGAAGGTCTTGATGACGCGGCGATCCTTGGTGTTCGCCTCATCCTGGCCGCCATTCAGGTTCTTGGCGTTGGCCATGGCGAGCACGACGGTGATCTTGCGGCCGTCCATGTCCGGGCCGCGGCCGATGTAGCTCTTGACCGGAGGCGGGACTTCGCCGCTCTTCTCGAACTCCTCCAAGGAGGCCTTGTCAGAGAACAGGACGATGGACTTGCGGCCCTTGTGCTCGTGGAGCAGTTCGGCGTAGAACTTGGTGCCTTCCTCGATGTAGCGGCCCGGGGTGGCCGGGGCGCTCGCAACGGGACGGTCGCCGGTGCAGCCGGCGAGGGCGATGGCGGCGATGGCGGCGAGGACGGTGGTGCGGCGGATCATCACGGGGTCTCCTGAGGGCAGGGATGATCCATCCCATCCATGAAGACTGCGTGAAGCCGGCGTGAAGATCCGCAGTGGCCAGCCGGCCCCGGATCAGTGCTCCGCGACCTGCCCGGCGGTGGCCGTTGCGGCCGCCGAGGCGGCGGGGGCCAACCGCTCCAGCAGAGCCACGCCCGCCAGATGCAGGCGGCGCTCCGCGGCGGTGAGCCGCGTCCCCAGCCGGCGCCGGTCCCCCGGGGCGATGCCTTTGCGCAGGGCGGCGGCGTCCTCCCAGCGGCGTCCCGCCTCGTCGAGGATCCCCAGCCGGAGCAGGGTATCGATCTCGACCACGGCCGCCTCCAGGCGGAGGAGATCCGCTTCCGCGGCAGGGGACGGTCGCGCCTCATCGGCCCAGGCGGCGAGGGCCGTCGC
>CAMCAC010000014.1 GCA_945872305.1 Candidatus Kuenenia stuttgartensis
ACCTCGTTATCGCGGTGATCCGGTGGCATCCGATCACCATAGAGGGGATTGCCGTTGGATGCATACATCTCCTGGTAGGCAGTCAGGGCGTTCCGGTCCAGCTCCAGCCAGGTGGCGATCTGCTCTGGGGTCCCAGCGGGATGGCGCATCAGGGAACGGATGAGGATCCGCCACGATGGCCGGCTGTGCCAGTGCTGGGCCAGGGCTATGGGAACGGGTTCGGCCCAGGCAGGGAGCTCAAGGGCGGGACGCTTGGGTCCATCGTGTTTGTTGGGCCACCCCTCCAGGTAAAAGGCGAGTTGTGCATCGGTCCATCCTGCCAGTCCTGCCGCGATGAAGACGACCTGTGGCTGAATGAAGGTCACCATCACCCGCTTCCAGACTGCCAGGCGGGTGGAGGCGATCATGGTGGCCGCGGTAACCTTCCAGTCGACGGGGGCACACAGAGCCCAGCGCTCGTGCTGCTGGCACAGGGCGAGGACCTGGTCGCGGATGGCAATTTCCTGCGCCGTAAAGGACTGGGGCGGACTATGCCGTTCCTCTTGAGGAGCATCGCCACCATGGACCGGCTTGGGACGGTGCCGGCCATAGTGGCGATGAAGCCGAAACGGTACAGGATCTGGCGGGCCCGGGATTGAAGATACTCGATTCGCTTTCGATCAAGTCCTTCCTCCTTCATCCGCTGTCGATGAAAATGCATCAGTACGCGGACATGGCATATTGGTGGAGTGGAGTTCATGGGTGTAGTGCTCATGTATGACATGTTACGACAGATGGATATGCGTGCAATAGGCTATTTCATCCATTGCTCCCAGAAAGGATCATGAACACGTTCGGATCATATGAGAGGTCGATTCCGGAAGCCCATGAACGATCCTGGCCGTTTGCACTCTCGGCATGGCAATCATAATGAGCCGCAGAGGAGTTGATAATGTCTACTGAATGGAGAGATCCTAAACCCGCGCTGCTTCCGTCAAAAACTGATGACAACGCCGACCTGTACCGGAAAACGGCCATCCGAGCCATTCAGAACCAAGCACGCGAAAGGCCATTTTCCGAAGTCTCGTGGAATTGGCGGACGGAATCCCATATCATGGGAGAGAGGTGGTGCGACTACTATTTCCTTCGCTTAGCCGTGGAAGAGATCAGCCAAATGGAGAAACAGCGGATTATTCATGAGCTGCGATATGACGATGGCAGCCCCATGGACGCCTTGATCAACGATGCATCGGGGTTGACCACCCATGCGGCCAGGGAGATCCGCAGGCACTTTATTGAGGAGGGCAGGGAGTATCGGATGCCGCATCAGCTGGAGATCCCTAAGCTCGGAGCATTTCCCATCCGGACGGCAGCGGACATGGTCGCGAATTGGAAATCCATGCCTCGGGACCCGACCAAGGGCATCCGGCCACTGCGTGATCCGCATGGCAAGACGGAATGGCCCTGGTGGACCACCGAGGAGGTCGCCATGGCCCTGGACTGCGCTCGGCAGGTGGACGACGACCTGATTCGCAAGGATGGTCACCGAACCGCCACCACCGAACTGATGGTTGCTTTGGGCTGCCTGCTCGGGCTCCGCTATGAGGAGATGGTCATGCTCCGGTGGGAGGACCTGGACCTGGAGGCGAAGCATGCCCAGACCGGGCGTCCCGAACCCGTCTGCCGCGTCCGTTCCCACGATGGCTGGATCCCCAAGGACGGTGAGGCTCGCGCCATCCCTGTCCATGCGGATCTGGCGACCCTGCTGCGGACACATCGGCGTGTGGAGGGGTACATCCTGGAGCCCAAGAAGCGCATGCCGCTGCGAGGGGGGCGCCACCACAACTACCGCTACGATCCGCAGGCGCTGTGGAACCGGCTCATCCGCAAAGTCCAGGAGCGGGGCGGCAAGCGCATCACGCCCCACGGCATGCGCCACAGCTTCGCCTCGAACCTGCTCATCGCCGGGGTCTCGGATGTGCTGGTGGCCCGCTGGCTCGGCCACGCCGACACCAGCATGCTGCACGAGCGCTATGGCCACCTGCTGGCGTACCATGGCGACATCGATCGGGTCAGGTTGGGACCAACGCCGTGACCACTCGGGCGCCTAGGGATCACCCTAGGGATCACGGCCCTAGCGGGTCGTACAACGGGAGGCCCCTAGAAACGAACAACCGCCAGCATAAATACTGGCGGTTGTGCATTGGTCGGACTGACAGGATTTGAACCTGCAACCTCTACCACCCCAAGGTAGCGCTCTATCCAGGTTGAGCTACAGTCCGATGCAGAGGCGGGGGAGCATCAGGGGGCGGGCCATCTGTCAAGCCGGGGACCTTGTCGGGGGGGGCGCGGGGACTAGGGTCCGCGCCGCCATGGCACGCCCGTTCACCACCGCCGAGATCCGTGACGCCTATTTGAGCTTCTTCGCCGAGAAGGGGTGCGTGCGTTATCCGTCCGCCTCGCTCGTGCCGGAGAACGATCCGACGACGCTGTTCACGGTGGCCGGGATGTCCCAGTTCAAGGACATGTTCCTCGGTCGCGGCTCGCATCCGTTCACCCGGGCGACCACCGTCCAGAAGTGCATCCGCACGAATGACATCATGAACGTGGGGCGCACGGCGCGGCACCACACGTTCTTCGAGATGCTCGGCAACTTCTCGTTCAACGACTACTTCAAGCGCGAGACCATCCACTGGGCCTGGGAATTCCTGACCAAGCGGCTGGAACTGGACCCGGAGCGTCTGTCGATCACGGTCCACACGATCGACGACGAGGCCTACCGGATCTGGCGCGAGGAGATCGGCATCCCGGCGGAACGCCTCTTCAAGCTGGGCGACAATGACAACTTCTGGCCGGCCAATGCGCCGTCCGAGGGGATCGAGGGGCCCGGCGGCTGCTGCTCCGAGATTTTCTGGGACCACCGCACGAACAACGATCCGAACGACAACCTGACCAGCTCCACCGGCCGCTTCGTCGAGATCTGGAACCTCGTGTTCCCCGAGTTCAACGTGCGCAAGCCGAACGCGGACGGCTCGCCGAACCTGGAGAACCTGGGCCGGACCAACATCGACACCGGCTCCGGCCTGGAACGGGTCGCGGCGGTGCTCCAGGGGGTCTACAACAACTTCGACACGGATGTGTTCCAGACCATCATCCGCCGGGTGTGCGAGGTCAGCGGCCGGGCCTACGACCAGTCGGTGCCGCTCGGGGCGAAGGACCCCCAGGCCGAGGTGAACGCCCTGATCCGCCGCATCGCGGACCATGTGCGGGCGGTGACCTTCTGCGTCGCCGATGGCGCGCTGCCCGGTCCCGGCGACCGGGGCTACATCGTCCGCCGGCTCATCCGCCGGGCGACCCTGGACCTGGAAAAGCTCGGCGTCGCCGAGGCCCGTCTGCACGAGGTGGTCGGCAGCGTGGTCGAGGCCATGGGCGTGGCGTACCCCGAGATCAAGGCCCGTCAGGGGCTCGCCGCGGACACCCTCAAGGCCGAGGAACAGCTCTTCCGCCGCACCCTGCGCAAGGGGCTGGACCTGTTCCAGCGCTCCATGGACCGCCAGAAGGGGTCCGGCGTGTTCAGCGGCGACGACGCCTTCGAACTGGTCGCCACCCACGGCTTCCCCAAGGAGGTCATCGCCGAGCTGGCGGCCAACGATGGACTGGTCCTGGACGAGGCCCGCTTCAAGGCCCGTTGGGAGGAGCACCAGCGGGTGTCCACCAGCAAGGGCGTCGAGGTGTGGAAGGCGAGCGCCCTCCAGGACGCCAAGCCCCGGCTCGGCGCCACCCCGTTCATCGGCTACGGCCAGACCGAGGCCGAGGCGCGCATCACCCTGATCGAGGTGGACGGCAAGGAGGCGGCCGAGGCCGCCACCGGCACCAGCGTGCGCTTCGCCCTGGACCGGACCCCGTTCTATGCCGAGTCCGGCGGCCAGGTCGGCGACACCGGCGTGGTGCTGGGCATGCACCCCGCCACCCGCGAGGCCTTCGCCATCGCCGTGCGCGATGTGCAGAAGGACGACGGCCTGTTCATCCATACCGGCGTGGTCCAGATGGGCCGCGCCGTGCCCGGCACGGTGAAGGCCAAGGTCGAGGCCCCCCGCCGGGCGGCGATCACCCGTCACCACAGCGCCACCCACCTGCTGCACAGCGCCCTGACCCGGGCCCTGGGCGACCATGTGGAGCAGCAGGGCTCCAAGGTCAGCGACGGGGAACTCCGCTTCGACTTCAACCATCCCAAGGCCCTGACCAAGGATGAGATCGCCGCGGTCGAGGGCTGGGTCAACGCCCAGATCGCCGCCGGGCTGGCCGCGGACATCCGCGAGCTGCCCATCGAGGAGGCCAAGGCCCTGGGCGCCAAGGCCCAGTTCGGTGAGAAGTACGGCGCGACCGTGCGTGTGGTGACCTTTGGCGACGGCAGCATCAGCCGTGAGTTCTGCGGCGGCTGCCACGTCGCCGGCACCGGCGAGATCCGCACCTTCAAGATCCTGTCCGAGGCCGCCAGCTCGGCCGGCATCCGCCGCATCGTCGCGGTGGCCGGCGAGGTCGCCGCCGCCCTTGGCGACGAGCAGGGCCGGCTGGCACGGGAGGCCGGCGCGGCGCTCGGTCTGGCCCAGCCGGACGGAGCCGAGGTCGAGCCCCTGGCCAAGGCGTTCAAGTGCAAGCCGGTCGAGGTCCCCGCCCGGGTGAAGGCCCTGGCCGACGAGATCGCGGCCCTGGCGGCGGAGGTCGGCGACCGGGTCGCGGCCCTGTCCGGCACCCTCGGCGAACGGGTCGCCCAGCTCCAGGAGGAGCGCAAGCGGCTGGCCAAGGTCGGTGAGCAGCGCCAGCAGCAGCTCGCCGCCAGCCTGGCGGACCAGGCGGCGGCCCTGGCCGCCGGCCAGCCGCCGGTGGTGGCCTTCGCCGCCCCCGGCCTGGATGCCAAGGGTCTGGGCCACCTCGCGGAGCTGGTCCGCCAGCGCCAGCCCGGGGCGGTGATCATCCTCGGTGCCGCCGCCGCCGGCCGGGTGCCCTTGCTCGTCTCGGTGCCCGCCGCCCTGGTCGCCCAGGGGATCAAGGCCGGAGAGATCATGGCCCGTCTGGCGCCCCTGGTCGGCGGCAAGGGCGGCGGACGCCCGGATCTCGCCCAGGGTGCCGGCAGCGATCCCGCCCGGCTCGCGGATGCCATCCAGGCCGCCCCCGCCCTGGTTGCCAACGCCGGTTCCGCCGCAGGCTAGGCCCTTGTGAGCAAGAACCACAGCACCGACCGGTTCCGCAAGCGGAAGCGGAGCGAATTCAAGGGCACGCCCATCGTGCCCGGGATCGCGCTCGGAGTGGTCCGGATCAAGTTCCGCCGCACCCAGGTCCTTTCCGATCGGGTATTGGAACCCGCTGAGATCGTCCGCGAGTTCGAACGCCTCAAGGAGGCGGTGCGCCGGGCCAAGGCCAGCCTGATCGAGGACCGGACCAAGGTCGCCCAGACCGTGGGCGAGGTCGAGGCCACGATCTTCGACGCCCACATCGCGATCCTCGAAGACCAGGGCTTCCTGCGCAAGGTCGAGGCCCAGGTCTCGAAGGACCTGCGGCCGGTGGATGTCGTCGTGGCGTCGGTGGTCGAGGGCTTCTATCGCACGCTCTCGATGGTGCAGGACGAGCATCTGCGCGAACGGGCGGCGGACATCCGCGACGTCGGCCGCCGCCTGCTCGACAATCTCGCCGAGCTGTCCGGCCCCGAGGAGCCCGAGGGACCCATCGAACCCGGCGACGAGGGCGATGTCATCTTCGCCCGGGAATTGCTGCCCAGCGACCTGGTCGCCCTGGAGCGCCGCCACTGCCAGGCGGTGGCCTGCGAGATCGGCAGCGAGCGTGGCCACGCGGCGGTGATCCTGCGGGCGATGAATCTGCCGGCGGTGATCGGCCTGCATGGCCTGAGCGATGTCATCGAGGACGGCGACTTCATCATCGTCGACGCCTCGACCGGCACCGTCATCGTCAATCCCAAGCGCGACCAGATCGACCGCTACACCCGGCTGCGCGAGGATTTCGAGCATTACCAGGCCATCCTGCGCAGCGAGGTGGCGCTCCCGGCGCGCACCACGGACGGCCATCTGATCCATCTGCTCGCCAATGTGAGCAAGGAATCCGAGATCGACGCCGCGCGGCCATTCGGCATCGACGGGGTGGGCCTGTTCCGCACCGAACTGCATCTGATGGCGTCGAACCATTTCCCGGAAGAGGATGAACTCTACCGCATCTACCGCGATGTGGTCGAGCGGGCCGGCGACATGCCGGTCACCTTCCGGACGATGGATCTCGGTTCGGACAAGAATCTGCCGTACCTGAAGTTCAATGAGCAGGACCACCACATCATGGGCCGCCGCTCGATCCGCCTGATGGCTGAGATCGAGGAGTTCCAGATGGTCCAGCTGCGTGCCATCCTGCGCGCCAGCGCCCACGGCACGGTCAAGCTGATGTTCCCGTTCATCACCACGCTCGAGGACATCCGCCTCGCCAAGCGCATGGTGCGGGCGGCCCGCCGGGATCTCGATCTCGCCCGGCGCAAGTACGATCCCGACATCCCCATCGGCATGATGGTCGAGATCCCCGCCGCGGCGCTGTCCCTGGACAAGTTCGTGCGCGAAGTGTCGTTCTTCTCGGTCGGCACCAACGATCTGACCCAGTACGTGTGCGCCGCCGACCGCAACCACCCCGACGTGGCCCCGTGGTACAAGGCCCACAACCCGGGCATGCTCAACCTGCTCAAGATCATCGCCGACACCGCCCAGGCCCACCACGCCGAGCTGACCGTGTGCGGCGAGATGGCGGGTGACCCTTTCTACACGATGTTCCTGCTCGGCCTGGGCATCGACCGCCTGAGCATGTCGGCGCCGCAGATCCCGCTGGTGAAGAAGATCATCCGCTCGGTGAACATGACCGGGGCGCGCAACCTGACCGCCCGCGCCCTGCAGCTCACCTCCACCGAGCAGATCAAGACAACCTTCGCCACGACGGTGCAGCAGATCCTCGGCCGCGACCTGTCCTCGTGGTCCCTCGAGGCCGGCGAGAGCGACGCGGGTCCCGCCGCCGGCTGAGCCGATGGCCGAGTTCGGCTTCCTGATCTCGGTTCCCGGCCTCATCGCCCTGGCCCTCGGCTGGGCCCTGTGGACCGCGCACCGCCGCCGGCGGCGGATGCGCCTGCTCCAGGCCCATGCCTGTGCGGTCTGCCGGACCCCGTTCAGCGAGGCGATCGCCGAGTACCTGGGCCCGGTCTCCCGCCAGGAAAAGGCCGGGATGGACCGGTTCCAGCGCCGCTTCGCCGTCTTCAAGGTCCACTGCCTGGACTGCGATTCAGTGAACTACTGCACCGCGGACGGCACCCCGTTCAAGGGCGTGGTGCGCACCGCGTGAGCGCATCCATGCGGCGGGCGCAGGCTGCGGCCCGGGATCCTGGCTGCCGGTGGCGCCGGGGGCCGGTCCGCCATCATGCGGGGCCATGGACAGCACCCGCCTCGCCACCGCCTTCTCCGCCGCCTTTGCCGCCCAGCCCGCCGGATTCGTCCGCGCTCCGGGCCGGGTCAACCTGATCGGCGAGCACACCGACTACAACGATGGCTTCTGCCTGCCGATGGCCATCGAACGCGAGGTGCGCATCGCCTGGGCGCCACGGGCCGATGCGACGGTGCGGGTCGGTTCCCTCCAGCAGCAGGGGGTGGTGACCTTCGCCCTGTCCGGCGCCATCGCCAAGGCCACGGCGCCGGCGGAACGCTGGGCGGACTATGTGAAGGGCTGCGCCCAGATCCTCATCGAGGCCGGCCACGCGGTGAAGGGCTGCGACCTGTTCCTGACCGGTGATGTGCCCCTTGGCTCGGGTCTGAGCAGCTCCGCGGCCCTCGAAGTCGCCACCATCCACGCCCTGTGCGCCGCGTCGGGCCTGACCATCGACGGGACGACCATCGCCCGTCTCGGCCAGCGGGCCGAGAACCGCTACGTGGGCACCAACTGCGGCATCCTCGACCAGCTCTCGTCGAGCTGTGCGGTGGCCGGCCAGGCGATGCTCATGGACTGCCGCACCCTGGCCCTGACCCCGGCGCCGCTGCCGGCGGGGGTGAGCATCGTCATCGCCGACACCGGCAAGCGCCGCGGCCTGGTGGACAGCGCCTACAACGAGCGCCGGGCCCAGTGCGAGGCCGGGGCCAAGGCCCTGGGCGTGTCGCACCTGCGCGATGTCAGCATGCACGGTCTGTGGCAGGCGGCCCAGGCCGGGACCCTGGATGCGGCGGCCCGCCGGCGCTGCGAGCACGTGGTGGCCGAGAACGGCCGCACGGTGGCGGCGTTCGCCTGCCTCCGGGCCGGGGATGCGGTTGCCCTGGGCGAGCTCATGGACCAGAGCCACACCGACCTGCGCGACAAGTTCGAGGTCACCTGCGCCGAGCTCGACGGCATGGTCGCCATCGCCCGCACCCTGCCCGGCTGCCTGGGCAGCCGGATGACCGGCGCCGGCTTCGGCGGCTGCACGGTGTCCCTGGTCCGCACCGGCGATGCTCCGGCATTCGCCGCCGAGCTGGAGCGACGCTACCGGGTCGCCTTCCCGGCCATGACCCCGGCGGTGTACGTCACCGGCGCCGCGGCGGGCGCCGGGCGCCTCTGAGCCGACCGGTCCGCGTGCCAGGGCATCCGCCGATCCATCGTCGTCCGCACTGACCGCAGGAGGTCCCATGCCGCGCCGCACATCCACCGCCCAGCGACCGGCATCCGCACCGAACCGGGCGAAGCCCGCCGCACCCCGGAAGGCCAAGCCCGCCCCGACGGCCGAGGTCCCGGCGGAGCGACCGGGCCCGCCGGCCCCGGCCGCGAAGCCGGTCTGGTTCAGCAAAGGCTTGCAATTCACCTGCACCCAGTGCGGGAACTGCTGCACCGGGGAACCGGGGTTCATCTTCCTTGATGATGCGGAGGCGGATGCGATCGCCGAGCGGCTGGGCATGGATCCGGTCGCCTTCCGCCGACGCTACACCGCCACGGTCCACCATGAGCACGGGGCGACCTTGAGTCTGCGCGAGCAGGGGGATGGGGCGTGTGTCTTCTGGCGGGCGGGGGTGGGCTGCACCATCTACGAGCAGCGGCCGACCCAGTGCCGTACCTGGCCGTTCTGGCGCCGGGTGGTGGCGTCCAAGGCGGCCTGGCGCCGGGAGGCCGCCCAGTGCCCGGGCATGGACCGGGGGGCCTTGCACAGCGCCGAGACGATCCAGGCGACCGCCAGCCGGGATGGCCTGCCCCGCTGATCACCGGTGCGGCACAGGGCTTGGGCTGGCCCATGCCCGAGACGCCCGATAGTCCCACCCATGCCCTGGGACGAATCCCACGACGGGGGCGGGCCGCGGCCCGCCTGGCGCGGTCTGCTCCGCCATCTGGAGCAGCTTGGCGCAGCTGATCTCCGCTCCCGCTGGGACCGGGGGCGGCGTCTGCTCCGCGAGTCGGGACCGGCCGAGGCCGGGGGGGATGGTCGTCCGTGGCGGCTGGATCCGCTGCCCTTCGTGGTCCCCCCGGATGAGTGGGAGCGCCTGGAGCGGGGCGTCATCCAGCGGGCGGCGGCCCTGGATGCTTTGCTTGGCGATTGCTATGGTCCGCAACGGTTGTTGCGCGATGGCCTCATCCCTCCGGCGGCGGTGCTGGCGAATCCCCAGTATCTCCGGCCGTGCCGCGGCTGGATGCCGGCGTGTCAGCAGCGCCTGACCCTCTATGCCTGCGAACTGGTCCGGGGGACCGATGGCTCCTGGCAGGTGGTGGCGGATCTCGCCCAGGCGCCGCCGGGCCTGGGGCTGGCGGTCGAGCACCGGGTGGTGATCTCCCGGCTGCTCCCCGAGGCCTTCCGGGAACTGCGGGTCCAGCGTCTGGCGCCGTTCTTCGCCCGCCTGCGCCAAGCCCTCGCCGCCCAGGCGCCGCGCCACAAGGACAATCCCCGGATCGTGCTGCTCACGCCGGGTTCCGCCTCGGCCAGCTACGCGGAACAGGCCTACCTGGCCCGCTACCTGGGCTACACCCTGGCCCAGGGCGACGATCTGACGGTTCGCGACGACCGTGTCTTCCTGAAGACGCTGGGTGGGCTTCATCCGGTGGATGTGGTCCTGCGCCGGGTGGCGGACGACTGGTGCGATCCCCTGGAGCTGCGCAACGACAGCCTGCTCGGCGTCCTCGGCCTCGCCGCCGCCGCCCGCAGCGGGCACGTGGCGATGGCGAACAGCCTGGGTTCCGGTCTGGCGGAGTCCCCATTGTGGCTCGGCCTGCTGCCGGCAGCCATGCGCCATCTCCTGGGCGAGGAGCCGAAACTGACGGCACAGCCCACCCGCTGGCGGGTCGAGCCGGGCCCGGGCCAGATGCTGCGCCCGGCGTTCTCCTACCGGGAGCGCCCCTTGGCCGAGGGCGAGGCGGGCTGGGATGCGGCCCTGGCGGATCGCCGGATCCGGCCGCATGCGTGGGTGGTGCAGGATCCCCTGGACCCGTCCGTGGCGCCGTGCTGGGACGAGGCGGGCATCCTGCGCCGGCCACAGGTCCTCCGCCTGTTCGCCTTGCGCGGGGAGCACGGATGGGAGGTCATGCCCGGTGGCCTGACCCGGGGTTCCGGCGATGCGGCGTGGCTGGAGGTGGCGGGAACGAGCAAGGATGCCTGGATCCTGTCCCGGGGGCCGGTCGCGGATGTCAGCCTGCTGCCCAGCGATGGCGCCGCGGTGGAATTGCGCCGCGGTGGCATCGACATCCCCAGCCGGGTCGCCGACGGCCTGTTCTGGCTGGGCCGCTATGCGGAGCGGCTCGAGGACGGTGCCCGCCTGTTCCGTTCGGCCCTGGTCCGTCTGGCCGACGAGCCGGGCGGCGCCCGGGGGGCGGTGGCGCCGTACCTCGAGATGCTCGCCCGGGTCGGCATGCCGATCGAGGACGACGGCAGCCCGCCGGAACGCCAGCTCAGCGTCGCCATCGGGTTGCTGGCCCCGGCCGCCACCGGGCTTGCGCGCAATGCCGGCGCGGTGCGCGACCGGCTGTCCGCGGACACCTGGCGGGCGATCGGCGCCATCGAACGGACCATGGCCGCGGAACGGGGCGATGCCTCGGATCCCGCTGCGGCGGTGGAGCGGCTCGATCGGCTGGTGATGGCCTGTGCCGCCCTGGCGGGCATGGGCCAGGAGAACACCACCCGGGGACCCGGATGGCGGTTCCTGGATCTCGGTCGCCGGATCGAGCGGGCCTCGCACAGCCTGGACCTGCTGCTCGCCGCGGCGGACCACCGGTTCGAGCGTTCGGCGTTGGAAGCCCTGCTCGCGGTGGCGGACTCGTCGATCACCTACCGGGCCCGCTACCTGGCCACCCTCCAGGCCCATGCCGCCGTGGATCTCCTGCTCACGGACGACACGAATCCCCGCTCCGTGGGATTCCAGACCGAGATCATCGCGGCCCACCTCGCCCATCTGCCCCACGAGCAGGAACGGGCGCTGCCCACCCCTGCGGAGCGGGTGGCGACCCGGTTGCTGGCGGCGATCCGCCTCGCGGATCCGGCGGTGCTGCTGGCCCCCGGCGCGGACCAGGAACCGGTCCAGGAGCTGCTGACCCAGCTTGCGGACGACATGACGGCGCTCGCGGACGCCCTCAGCACCGCCTATCTCATCCATGTGGCGCCCAGCCGTTCATTGGCGCGGGGGTCCCTCTGATGCGCTACCGCGTGCGCCATGTCACCACCTACCGCTACAGCGATCAGGTGGCGGTCTCCCACAATCTCGCCCACCTGGCGCCCCGGGACGAGGGCCGCTGCCGCCGGCTGGCCTGGTCGTTGGTCGTCCAGCCCATGCCCCATTCCCATCGGCGGGAAACGGATGCGTATGGCAACCAGGTGGACCGCTTCACGGTCACCGATCCCCACCGCACCCTGACGGTCAGTGCGGAAAGCACGATCGAGATCCAGCCCCGGGGATTTCTCAGCACGGCGACCCCGTGGGAGACGGTGGTGGACGGCGCGCCCCTCGGGTGCGAGGAATTCCGCTACGAATCCCCCCTGGTCCCGCGCCATCCGGATCTGGCGGCCTACGCCCTGCTCGATTTCACTCCCGGCCGCAGCGTCCTGGATTCGGCCCTCGGCCTGTGCGGCCGCATCCATGGCGAGTTCGCCTACGACCCCGCGGCGACCACCATCCACACGCCGGTCATGTCCGTGTTCCACGACCGCCGTGGGGTCTGCCAGGATTTCGCCCAGCTCATGCTCGGAGCCCTGCGCTCCCTGCATCTGCCGGCCCGGTATGTGAGCGGTTATCTGGAGACGCTGCCGCCCCCGGGCAGCGAGCGGCTGGTCGGCGCCGACGCCAGCCACGCCTGGGTCCAGCTGTGGTGTGGCGATGATCTCGGTTGGGTGGACATCGATCCGACCAACGACTGCATCCCCGACGAACGCCACATCCCGGTGGCCTATGGCCGGGATTTCGGCGATGTCAGTCCCATCCTGGGCATGGTCCTGGGTGGAGGGACCGCCGATGTCGCGGTCAGTGTCGACGTGCAACGGCTGTAAACGACCTCGGCCCAGGCATGTGCCCGGGCCGAGATCATGAAACCCATCCGGCGATGATCAGGCGGGACGGGGTTCGAGCGCGGGGGTGGGCAGGACCTCCGGCCGTGGCGACTCCGTGGCCGGGGCCGCCTCGTCGTCCCGGGCCACCCGGACCGTCTGGGTCTTGCGCGGCTGGAGTTCGTGGCCGGCGATCAGGGCTTTGACCTGGGCGGCGTCGAGGGTTTCCCATTCGAGCAGGGCCTTGGCGATGCGCTCCATGGGACCGCGGTTGGCCTCGATGACCTTCTTCGCCCGGTCGTACTGCTCGTCGATGATCCGGCGGACCTCCTGGTCCAGCTCCCGCTTGGTGTCGGCCGACACCGGCAGGCTCCGCTCTTCGCCCATGGGCGTCTCGCGATCCTCGGTGTACTTCACCGGCCCCATGCGGTCGGACATGCCCCACTCATAGACCATGCCCCGGGCGAGCTGGGTCGCGCGTTCGATGTCGTTGCTGGCGCCGGTGGTGATGTCGCCGCAGAACAGGTCCTCGGCGATCCGTCCACCGAACAGGATGGCCATGTCGCCGAGCAGCTTGCTGCGGGCATGGGTGTGGCGGTCCTCGTTGGGCAGGTGCATGGTCGCGCCCAGGGCGCGGCCACGGGGGATGATGGTGACCTTGTGCAGGTCGTCGGCCCCTTCGATCTGGACCTGGAGCAGGGCGTGGCCGGCCTCGTGCCAGGCGGTGATGACCCGCTCGCGCTCGGGCATGGCCCGGCTGCCGGTCTTCTTCTCCTGCCCGAAGGCGACCCGGTCCCGGGCGTATTCCAGGTCGCGCTGATTGATGTGCTCCTGCTCGGAACGGGCGGCATGGAGCGCCGCTTCGTTGATCAGGCTCTCCAGGTCGGCGCCGCTGAACCCCGGGGTGCCGCGGGCGATGATCGAGAGATCCACGCTTGGACCGAGCTTCACCTTGTCGGCATGCACGCCGAGGATCTGCTCACGCCCGGCGATGTCCGGAAGGCTGACGAAGATGTGGCGATCGAAGCGGCCCGGGCGGAGCAGGGCCGGGTCGAGCACATCGACCCGGTTGGTGGCGGCGATGACGATGACCTTGTCGGTCGAGGCGAAGCCGTCCATCTCGACCAGGATCGCATTCAGCGTCTGTTCGCGCTCGTCGTGGCCGCCCGAGGAGAAGCCCTGGCCGCGCTTGCGGCCCACCGCATCGATCTCGTCGATGAAGATGATGCAGGGGGAGTTGTCCTTGGCCTGGGAGAACAGGTCGCGGACCCGGCTGGCGCCGACGCCGACGAACATCTCGACGAAGTCCGAGCCGGAAATGGAATAAAAGGGGACGTCGGCCTCGCCGGCGATGGCCTTGGCGAGCAGGGTCTTGCCGGTGCCGGGAGGGCCGACGAGGAGCACGCCACGGGGGATGCGCCCACCGAGCTTCTGGAACTTCTTCGGATGCTTCAGGAAGGCGACGAGCTCCTCGACCTCCTCCTTGGCCTCGTCGATGCCGGCCACGTCCTTGAAGGTCTTCCCGGTCTTGCCTTTGACCACGAGCTGGGCCCGGCTCTTGCCGAACGACAGCACGCCGCCGCCCTGACCCATGCGCCGGAACACGACGAACCACATGAAGGCGATGATCACCGCGAAGATGATCAGGGTCGGCAGCATCTGCTGGAGGATGCCCGGCGACTCGGATCCGATGCGCTTGACCTCGAAGAGCTTGCCCTTTTCCGGACCATCGGCGCGGACACGGACCTCTTCCAGGGTGGCGTTGAGCACATTCACATCCGGCTGGGACCGGCTGCCCCCGGGCCACAGGACGCGGTAGGTCTGACCACCGGACTCCTTGGTGCCCTTCACCAGGATGGAGTCCTGCTGTTCGCGGACCTCCTGGACCTTGCCTTCGCGCACATTCTGCAGGAACACGCTCCACGGCATGTCCTCGCGGCCCTGCTGGTAGCTGCTGACCAGCATCAGGGTCACCAGGAGCAGGCCGGTGATCACCAGCACGGCGAAGAGCAGGCCACGGGTCCGGGGCGGCGGCGGGTTGAGGGGTTCCGGCATGAGGGCTCCGCAGTCGCAGGTACGCCGGCCTTGTACCGGGGGGTCGAGGGGCCGGAAGGGCCGACCCCCCTCACCCGCTACTGATCAGCCCCCGCGCCCGGCCCGTGGGCCTGGGTCATCGTGCCGCCGGAGGATCGATGGGCTGGGTGGTGGCGTCGGCAAGGATCTCGGCGGGGTCCGCGCCAGGCTGGCGGGGAGCGGGGCCGAGGGCGGACTCCTGCTCCGGGGGCAGACCGAGGGCCCGGCGGACCGCATCGATGGCGGTGTCGAGTTCACCCAGCCTGCGGCGTCCGTTGCGCCACGCATCGACCGCCCCGGGCATGAGCTCGTCGAGCCGCAATTGCACCGACTCCCCTCGCAGCAGCCGGGCAAGGTGTGAGGGGGGGAGGCCGATTCCCGCACCCCGCAGACTGGAAAGCCCGGCGTCATGCAGCAGCCGCCGGCGCTCCTGTTCGAGACTGGCGAGCCGGGCCCGATCCTTGCCGTTGAAGGCGGCGACGACCCGGTCGAGGACCCCGGATTGGGCGGTGGCGTTGACCGCGGAGGTGCGGGACACGCTGATCCGCCGGCTGGACCGGGCGGCGGGATCGGTCGCCGGCATCGGGGGAGGGGTCGTGGCGCGCACCGGCTCCACCACCTCGGGGCCGTCATCGACGAGCCGGAACCGGTCCCGGCCGACCAGGATCTCGTCGCCGGAGGTCAGCCGTCGTTCCGACACCACCGCACCATTCACCGACACCGGCGAACCGTTCAGCGCCTGGATGCGCCAGCCGCCGGATTCCCGGTTGAGCCGGGCGACCGGCTCGCCGGTCCGGCTGCGGAACATCAACGGGCGATCCTCGGACATGGGGATCGATTTGGCGGCGCCCCCCGGGGAGGCTGCGACGGGTTCCAGACGCGCAGGCATGCGGTTGCTTACCCCGTGGCAGCGGGGAATCCACCCGCCGGCCGCGCCGGCACCGAGGCGGGATCGGCTTGCCTGCCCCCGGAGTCGTGCTCGGCTGGGACCATGCCCGAACTGCCTGAGGTCGAGATCGTCCGGTCCGGACTGGAGCGCCTCCTGTCCGGGGCGGCCGTGGCCGGCATCGACCTGCATCGCCGGGATGTGCGCCGGCCCATGCCCGCCTCGTTGCGCACCCTGTCCGGACCGGTGCGGGCCGTGCGGCGGCGGGCCAAGTACCTGTGCATCGATCTCGACGGCGGGGGCATCCTCTGCCATCTGGGCATGACCGGGTCCTGGCGGGTGGCGGTGGATGTCCGGCCCCATGATCATGCCACGGTGCGCTTGGCGGACGGCCGTCGCCTCGTCTACAACGATCCACGCCGGTTCGGGGTGCTCGACCGTCTGCGGCCGGACGGCGGCCACCCGGATCTCGATGGGCTGGGTCACGAACCCCTGTCCGACGATTTCACCGGCGCCGCCCTCGCCGCCTGTTTTGCCGACCGGAGGGGGCCGGTGAAACCGGCGCTCATGGACCAGGGGTTGGTGGTCGGCGTCGGCAACATCTATGCCGCTGAAAGCCTGTTCCGGGCCGGCATCGACCCCCGGACCCCGGCGGGTTCCCTCCGTCGTCCCCGATTGGACCGCCTTGCGCACTGCGTCCGTGAGGTGCTGGCCGAGGCCATCGCCGCCGGTGGCTCCTCGATCTCGGATTTCCGCCACGCCGGCGGCGAGGAGGGCTGGTTCCAGCACGCCTTCCGGGTGTACGGCCGCGGCGGAGAACCCTGCCTCACCTGCGGCACCGTCCTGCGTGGCATGGCCCTTGGCGGGCGGGCCACGGTCTGGTGCCCCCGCTGCCAGCGCCAGCGCACACGGTAGTCGCTTCCCCCGCGCGCAGTCCGGCGAGCTCCGCGAGCCGGGCGACTGATGTGACAGCCGCAGGTTCAGAACGGCGGTATCACCAAAGGAATCAACCCACTCTTTTCAGAGCGGGTTGAAGTGGTCGGATCGACAGGATTTGAACCTGCGACTTCCGCGTCCCAAACGCGGCGCTCTAGCCAAGCTGAGCTACGATCCGGTAGTGAGGATTAAGCCTGGGGATATGCGGCGGATCACAAGGCCCCAGCCCGACCGGTCGGGTCGGAGTCACCGCCAGCGGGGTGACAGGTAGGGATTGGGTGGGGACGGGGTGGGGCTGATGCGGCGGACTTCGATGACCGCCAGGCCGTCGTCGCCGATCGGGTGTACCCAGCGACCCTGGACCCGGAGCCAGGTGTCCTTGGGGAAGCGCCACGGCAGGGTGGTGTCCTCCCGGGCGTCGCGCAGCCCCGCCGGCACCGGCTGGGCGTCGGCGGCGCAGCAGATCATGAAATGGCGGTAGAGCACGCCGTCGACGCCGCCGGGGGGCGGGTTGGCGTTCTTCGGCATGTCCTCCACGGCCATCCAGCGGCCGATCACCTCGACCTCGTCGACGCCAGGATGGTCGAGGGGGTAGTAGAGGTCGAGCATGGTGAATTCCCGGGTCGTCGGGGTCCGGGCGGGCGGGGGGCCGCCGGACGTGGACAGCACGCCGACGACCGGTGAAAGGGGCACCGGTCCACCGGCCATCGACGACAGGTCCGGAGGGCGCAGCGAGGTGATGCCGCTGCTGCCCAGACTGTCGATGCCGACCATGGCCACCAGGTAGAGCGGGAGGAGATGGATGCCGCAGCGCCCGGCCCAGGCCCACAGGGGCGGGTCGTCGGAGTCCGTGCGCGAGGAGCGCAGCGCGAGCCAGGCGCCGGCCAGGAGCAGGGCGAGGGCGACGGTGCCGCCGACGACGATGGTCGTGGACCAGCCGGCGAGGAGATCCGCCGCCTCGTCCCGCAGGAGCACCGTCGCGGGGAAGGCGAGCCAGGCCGCACCCAGGAGGAGCCTCTGGCCGGTCATCGCGGCAGCCCCAGGAACGTGAGCACGGTGACCACCAGGGCGGTGCCGATCAGGATCAGGCCGGCGAGCATGGCCACCGCCCGGCCGCGGAACACGGTCCGGTACATGAGCAGCAGCTTGATGTCGAGCATGGGCCCGCTGACCAGGAAGGCGATGATCGCCGGGAAGGCGACGCCCTTGCCGATGGCGCTGGCGACGAAGGCGTCGGCCTCGGCGCAGACGCTGAGGACGAAGGCGGTGGTGACCATGGCGGCGGGGCCGGCGACGGGGTCCTGGCCCCAGCGGGCGGGATCGACGCCGGACTGGCCGATGCCGACCAGGAACGCCGCAGCCAGCATGCAGCCGAACACGTACCAGCCGGCCATGTCGAGGAAATGATCCAGGCTCGTCGTCGCCCACACCTTCCATGAGGCGATCTGCGGGCCGCTTCCGGCGAGACGCAAACCGGCGGGGCCCAGGCTGCCGGGGCCGCGGCCTGCGGCCTTGCCCGCCACCGCCCCGGCGAGGGTGAACCGGGGCAGGTCCGCGTCGGCCACCGGGGTGTCCGGGCGCAGCCAGCGGCCCGGGGTGCGCAGGACCACCCAGGCCACCAGCATCGCCACCGTGAGGGCGCCGGCGGCCCGGGCGGCCGGGTAGCGCCAGTCCGCGAACGCGGTCCAGGTCGAGAGCAGCACCGTGGGATTCATGACCGGGCCGGCGAGCAGGAACGCCACCGCGTGGGGCAGGGGCAGTCCCTTGGCGAGGAGTCCACGGGTCACCGCCACGCTGCCGCATTCGCAGACCGGGATGGTCATCGAGGCGATGGCCGTGCCCGGGATGCCGAAACGGCCCATGCGCTTGGCCAGGGCCGGAAGGAAACCGCCGGGCACGAAGGCCTGGATGGCCCCACCGAGCAGCGATCCCAGGACCAGGTACGGCAGGGCGGCGATCATCATGCCCACCGCCTTGACCACGAAGTCGCCGTGCCAGTCCGCACGACCCATCACCGGGGGCAGGGCGCAGACCACCACCAGCACGAGTCCGGCGATGAGCACATCATCGGCGCTCCAACGGCGCGGGGCGGGGGGCGTCATGGTGTGGTGCGGCAGTCGGCGCAGCGGCCGAAGAGCAGCAGTTCATGCCCTTCGACCGAGAACCCGGCCGGCGCCAGCCGGTCCAGGTGCCCCGGGCAGCCGTGGACTTCGAATACCTTCTGGCATCCCCGGCACTGGAAGTGGTGGTGGTGATGCTGGTGCCGCCGTTCGAAGCAGGTCAGACCGCCGGGCAGTTCCACCGCGGTGACCTCACCGTCATCCGCCAGGCTCTTCACCGTGCGGTAGACGGTGGCGATGCCGAGGCCGGGCACCTCGCGCTGGGCATCCGCGAGGATCTCCTGGGGCGACAGGGGCCGTCCGGCGGCGACCAGGGCGCGACGGATGGCTTCGCGCTGACGGGTCCGGCGTTCCATGGGGTGAGACTCCGGTGGTGGGTCGATCGGCAATGGGCTTGATGTTGTTGATATCGAATTATCATCAAGCCCAGATCACCCGTTCCCAGGTCGCCCCCATGTTCCGCCCTCTGCTGCTCCTCGCCATCGCCGCCCTGGCTTTCGCCGCGGATCGCATGCCCACCGTCGTTTGTGGTTCGTCTGTGGTCCACGACCTGGTCCGTCAGGTCGGCGGCTCGCGGATCCAGGCGGTGTCCCTGATCCCGCCGGGGGTCGATGCGCATGCCTTCCAGCCGAAGCCCGAGGACGCCAAGGCGCTCCAGGCGGCGGACCTGCTGGTGGTCAACGGGCTCGGCTTCGAGGGCTGGTACGAGAAGCTGGTCGCCGACGCCAGTTTCCCCAAGGACCGCATCGTCGTCGCCGCCGCCGGCATCGCCCCCCTGGCCATGGAGGACGGCGCCCATGACCACAGCGCCCATGGCCACGGCCACACCGACGACGGTGCGGTCGCGGACCCCCACGCCTTCGGCGATGTGAAGAACGTCATGCGCTATGTCGAGAACATCCGCGACGGCCTGATCCGCCTGGATCCCAAGGGCGAGGCCGAGTACCGCCTGCTCGCGGATCTCCAGCTCGCGGAGTTCCGCGCCCTCGACGGCTGGGTGAAGAAGACCCTCGCCCGCATCCCCGCCGCCCGCCGGGTGGTCGTCACCAACCACGATGCCATGCAGTACTTCGCCAAGGCCTACGGCTTCGAGGTGCGGGCCCCGAACACCATGTTCGAGGACAGCCAGCCGTCCGCCAAGCAGGTCGCCGACCTGGTCGCATTCCTCAAGGGCCAGCAGGTCAAGGCCGTGTTCATCGAACATGCCAAGAATCCCAAGCTCATGGAGCAGATCGCCGGCGAGGCGGGCGTCGTCCTCGGCCGTCCCCTGTTCCTGGACGGGGTGCCCCCCGCCGACCATCCGTGGACCGGGTACCGGGGCATGGTCGTGAGCAACGTGCTCGCGCTGACCGCGGCGTTGCAGTGATGCGGTCGCGCCCAGGCTGCCGCTGATGGATCTGGGTTTTGCGGCGCCCGCGTGGCGCCGGTTGGCGGTCGCCCTGGCGGTGGCTGCCGCCGGTTGGACGGCGGTGGAGGCGGTGGAGCGGCGTACCTGGGCCGGTCCCGCACCCCTGCCGGTGGTGGCCGGGCGTGCCGCGTCCGTGGTCCTGACCAGCACCCGCCCGGTCGCCACCTGGACCGTCACGGTCGATGGCCGCGCCGCCCAGGCCCGCCACCTGGATGCGCGCCGCTACGAGGCGGACCTCGACCTGCCCGGGGAGTCCCGGGGTGCGGTGCTGATCACCGCCGTGCCGGTCGAGGACGACGGCGAGCCCTGGGCCGTGCGCATCGAACTGCGCGGCGCTGGTCCGACCATCGACCGCACCGCCTGGGCGGTGGGCGATCTCATCGACGCGGTGCCCCTGGTGCGCTGATGGCCCATCACCACGATCTCCTGGTCTTCGACAACGTCACCGCCAGCTACGGCCGGCGGCCGGCGGTGCATCATGTCTCAGCGGTGCTGCCCTGTGGCAGCCTGTGTGCGATCCTGGGGCCCAACGGCGCCGGCAAATCCACCCTGCTCAAGGCGATGATGGGTTGGCTGCCGTTCGAGGGGCGGATCCTGATCGACGGCCTGCCGGCGGTGCAGCACCGCCGGCGCATCGCCTACGTGCCCCAGCGCGATGGCCTGGACACGGATTTCCCCCTCACCGTCGAAGAGGTGGTGGCCCAGGGCCGCTTCCAGGCCATCGGCGCCCTGGCCGGCTTCACCGCCGCGGACCGCGCCGCGGTGGATGCGGCGATCCAGGAACTTGGCATCGATGACCTGCGCCAGCGTCCGATCAGCCGGCTGTCCGGCGGCCAGCTCCAGCGGGTGCTCCTCGCCCGGGCCCTGGCCACCGGCGCCGACATCTTCCTCCTCGACGAGCCGCTGAACGGGCTCGATGTGCCCTCGCGCCGGGAACTGCTCGACCAGCTCCGGCGGTGGACCACGGACCATGAGCGCATCGTGCTGGCGGTGCTCCACGACCTCGACTGCCTGGCGCCGTGGTTCAGCCATGCGCTGGTGCTGCGCACCCACCTCGTCGCCGCCGGTCCGGTGGCCGAGGCGGCCTCGCCGGAGCGCCTGCGCGAGGCCTTCGGCGCCGAGGTCGCGGCGCCGGTGCTGCCGCGCTTCTCCCTGGCCGGCGCCACGGTGCGGCGATGAGCGAGATGTTCCTGTGGCTCACCGAGCCCATGTCCCAACGCTTCATGGCCCGGGCCCTGGTGGTGACGGTGCTGCTCGGCATCAGCGGCGGGCTGGTCGGGTCGGTGCTGGTGCTGCGCCGGCTGTCCCTGGTGGCGGATTCCTTCGGCCACGCCCTGCTGCCGGGCATCGCCATCGCGTATCTCGTGGCCGGGCCGTCCCTGGTGGCCCTGTTCCTCGGCGGTCTGACCGCCGGCCTGATCACCGCCGCCGCCTCGGCCCTGCTCACCCGGCTGACCCGGCTCAAGGAGGACGCCAGCTTCGGTGCCCTGTTCGTGTGCCTGTTCGCGGTGGGCGCCGCGATCCTGTCCCGGGTGGCGGCGCCGGCGGACCTGACCCACTACCTGTTCGGCAACATCCTCGGCCTGGGGGCGGCGGACGCGCGCCTGGTCGCCCTGGTCACCACCATCACCCTCGTGGCGGTGGCCCTGGGCTATCGCTCGCTCCTGCTGGAATGCTTCGACCGCGGCTTCCACCGCTCCGCCGGCGGGGCCTCGGTCATGACCCATGTCTGCATCCTGCTGGTGGCGGTGCTCAATCTCGTCGCCGCGCTCCAGGCGGTGGGCGTGGTCCTGGCCCTGGGCCTGTTCATCCTCCCGGCGGTGACCGCGGCCCTGTGGTGCGACCGCTTCGCCACCCAGCTCTTCACCGCCGCCACGGTCGGCGCGGTCGGCTCCACCATCGGCCTGTTCATCAGCTACCACGCCAATCTGCCGAGCGGCGCCTGCATGGTCGGCAGCCTGGGTGTGATCTTCCTGCTCTCGGCCCTGGCCGGCCCGCACGGCATGCTCGTCCGACTGGTCCGCCCGCCCCGCCATCTCACCGAGGACGGGCACGAGGACTGCGCCGGGTGATCAGGGCGGCAGTCGGATCACCAATGCTGTCGAAGGTGGGTCCTCCTCCAAGGTCCGAAGCAGCCGGCGCCAACGGTCGAGATTTCCTGGATCCGTGGGGCGATCGACGGGAACGGTGGGAAGATCAGCCACGAGTTTGGCTCCTGCCGCCTCGGGCCTGACGGCCAGGACCAGGATGGATCCGGGTGGCGGAACGCCTGGCCAGCGGAAAACGGCAGTCCATGATCCATTGATCGGCCGTTCGGTGCCGGCGAACCGGATCGGTCCCATGTCCTCGCGATCGATCCACAGGGCGATCAGTCGCCTCGGAGGGCCGTCCAGGCGGAAGCGGACCTCGTATCCACCAGGGATGGCAGATACCGTGGCACCGAGAGGAGATCGGTTGCGGCTGGTGTCGGCCAGAGCGCGCAACTGGCGGGCGATCACCTCGGCTCCGCCATAGACCGTCAGGATCCGCAGCCGGAGCCGGTCCAGGGCATCGAACTCCTCTTCCGTCGCCCGGTTGAGCAGATCCTTGTGTGATTCGAGGGTGTCCAGGGTCCGGAGGGCATCCGCATGCCGACCCGCCTCGCTTTGGCACCGGGCCAAGAGGATGAACTCGGCGGGACCGGCCTCCGGTTGCTGAGATGCCAACGCCGCCGCCAGGGCAGCAACCTCCCGTTGGTAGATGTCGCCACCGATCCGGGAGAGGGCCCAGGCGGCCAGGCGCTCCCGGCGCTCCCCAGCAGGTCCCGCCATGATCGCATCGACGGCGGACTCGGGATGGAGCACTGACAAAGGAAGCGAGATCCGCATCGCGGCACCGGTCGCATCCACTGGCTGACGGATGAGATGGGGAGCCAGGGCCGTCGCTGCTGTGGCACCTGGACCCAGGGAGGGAATCCCGAGGCGTAGGGCCAATGCCCGGGCCCGGTCATCAGCCCAGGCTTGGACGGCGGCATCCTCGCCCGCATCGGCGGAGACCGTGGCGCTGATGATCGCCTCGCTGGCAATCATCGGGCACGCGATCCCGAGTACGAGGATCGCACGCAGCAAAGGCATCAGCGTCCCTGCTGGGCCAACTGGTCGAGGGCCCGCTGCATGGACTCGGGGATGACGGGACTGTCCGGATCGGATCCCAGCGTTGACAGATCCGCGGTGGCACCGTTGCGGGGGATCGGCAGAGGACGCTCGGCGGGACGGAACCCGGGCAGCGAGCCCGCCTCGGTCAGGTCCACCGTGGTGCCGGTGCGCGGGATCGGGACATCCGGGACTTCTGGGAGTTCCCCGGCGGCGGATCCCTCGGACCGCAGGTCCGGAGTGGTACCGGCGCGACTGGCGCTGATGGCCTTGGTCACCGGCCGTTCCCCAGCGACGGTTCCGGCCGACCGCAGATCCACGGTTGTCCGCTGGCGTAGTCCCACCACCGGTCGGGCGGGCACATCCCCTGCGGGTGCCCCGGCCGACCGGAGGTCCACCACGGTTCCAGGTCGAGGACCGACCAAATACCGGAGCAGGGCGCCGCCCGCCGGTGTTCCTGCCTCGCGCAGATCCCAGGCCCCATCCGGAGTCCGGGGAACCGCGGCGGGTGGCTGGACCACCACCAAGACATCATAGGACCCGCCATCAGACGCAGCGGAACCCTGCTTTTTCTTCCCCTTTCGCGGCATCAGTACCGTTCCGCTGGGGGCATCCGTCGTCGGGGCTTCGGGGGCCGTCCCCTCCTGGGGGGTTCGGGCGATGGGGGTTGGTGGCGGCGGGGTCCCGCGCTCCGGAGCGGCGGGAATGACGGTCACGGGCTGACCGGATCTGGCCGCAGTGAGCAAGCCCAGATCCAGGAGTGGAGCGCTGAGGCCCTGTCGCCACCGCTGGACCGACCACGCGGCGGGATCCGCTGGCAGTTCGAATCGGAGGTCCCCGATCACCACGGCCAAGCCGGCCTGGGGGGCGGGGATCAACAGTTCGAACCCACCCTTGGTGTCCAGGGCGGTGACCAGACGATGAGCGTCTGGCCGGGCCGTGTCGGTCACTCCCTCGATCCGCACCGGGGTCCCGCTGGCGGCGCCGGAGAACGACCCGCGGACCACCGCCAGCGTTGGCCACGCTCGCAGGGTCAGCAGCTGCTCCGCTTGTTCAGGTCCCACGGTCAGACGGGCCGGGGTGGATAAGCAACCGGGGGCCTGGACGGTGAGGATGACCTCGCCGGCGGGCAGGTGGACCTTGCCGGCGGCGGGGATGCCGTTGCGTTCGCCCATGGTCAGGGTGGCGTCGGCCAGGGCCGTGCCGGCCACCGCATCCACCACCCGGATCTGCACGGGAACGCCCCGGGCCGGGACCAGGACGGGAACCTCGCCGGCGCCGGTGGGGCGGATCAGTTCCGGGTCCTGGGCACCCTGGCTGGCGAGCCGGGTGCGCTGCTGGGCATCGGCGAAGACGGTGGCGAGATCCGCCGGCCGGTTCATCGCTGCCAGCGCCCCCATCGACGCCACCAGGGAACGGGTGAAGGGCGCCGCCAGGTCGGCCCCTGGCGCTTCGGCGAAGCGGCCGGCGGAGGTCCCGTGCAGTTCCCAGTCATCGCCGGGGACGAGTTCGGCGGCCGGCGGCGGGGCCATCACTTTCACCCGGCACACATCGGTGATGATGGTCGCGCGGAGGGTTGCCTCGCTGGTCTTGCCGCGGGCGTCGGCGAGCAGGCGTGCCAGGTCGCTGCGCGGAACCACCGGGGTGAATCCGCTGTCGCCCTGCTGGGTGTAGCTGGTGAAGAACACCGTCTGCTGGCTGGCGTCGACGAAGCCGTGGCCGGTCCAGTAAATGATCAGGGTGGCATCGCCGCGCAGCCGCGGCACGAGCTGGTCCAGGGCCGCGGCCAGGGCATCCCGGGAGACCTCCTTGTCGGTGATGACCCGGATGAAGTCACGGCCGACCACCGCATCCCGGGCCAGGGCCGTCCGCATCGCTTCCAGGTTGCGGGGAATGTGGGGGAGCGCCCAGGTCGCCTGCTGGTAGGTGCCCACCCCGACCAGGATGGCCGCCCGGTCGCTGGTGGCGGTGGGGTCGGGGCTCCAGGTCGGGGCCACGCTGGCATCCCCGGCGCTGAGCGACCATCCGACCACGAGCAGGGCGACTGATCGCATAGCTTTACTTAGCCACCGGGATCACCAGCGGAAGCGGGCCGGTCTTGCCCTCGGGTGTGGTAAAGGACACATCAAGAAAGGCGCCGCGGTTGAGGTCGCGGGAAAGAAGCCGGTCGTGGTACCTATTTCTACATGGAATAGTAACCGCTTGCTGGCATAGCACTACAACATGGTATGCTTTATTTGCAGACAATAGAGCGCTGCCTTGAGTGGAGAATGTTTGAATACGGCAGTCTGGATGATCTGTCTGATCTCGATTAAACCACTCTTCATTATCTCTGGTTCTGCCGAAGTTTGGATTGGCGAATTCATCTTGTGATAAAATCTGTCGTCCTTCGATAAAGACCTTAACTGGGTCGTCAGAAGTTACGCCGATGGAGTACACTCCTTCAGAAGTAGATTGTAAAAAACCCTCGAATTCCACGGTGTAAAAATTCACGCCGTGCAAAATTGAAGTTTTGGGGGTGATTAATAGATTGCTCTCAGCGTTCTCCTCGAAGTATTTTTTTGGGGATGGTGGCCGAACCCTAGGAATTTGCGGAAGAATCAGAATCTCGCCTGGGGCATCTGGAAGAACTTTGGCCGGCCATTCCTTCCCGTAATCGACAACATCTCCTCCGCTCTTGGGAGCCACCCCCAACGCATAGATCTTCGTAATTACCCCGGGTTGCAGGGTGAAATCCGCGGCGGTGGCGGGCAGGGTGGCCAGGGCGGCCAGGGTCAGGGCGCGGAGCATGGGATACCTCAACGGGTGGTGACGGTGGCGCCCTCGCCCACGCCGGATCCCTCGATCAGGCGGGCGGTGGCGGAAACGCGGTCGTCGGTCAGGGATTCGATGACCAGGGTGGCGGACCCCACGGCCAGTCGCTGGCCCACGGTGGGGGCGGCGCCCTTGGACAGCTTGATGAAGACGAAGGTGGGCAACCCCTCCTTCGCGCGCACGGCGGTGATCGTGCCGATGGTGGTTGGCGCGGTGGATTCCGT
>CAMCAC010000015.1 GCA_945872305.1 Candidatus Kuenenia stuttgartensis
GCCGGCGGCGAGGGCAGCCCTGAGCAGCGGAGCGGCGGCGGCCAACTCCGTGATCCGCTCCTTGCCGACCGGCAGGATCTGGCCCTTGAACCGCTCCGCGGTGGCCAGCAGGGCGGCGGAGCGTCCCTCGGCATCCAGGGCCAGGATCCAGTCGAGCGGTCGTTCGGTGCGCACCAGCAGGTAGGCCTGGGTCGGCTTCAGGCCATCGATCCAGCGCAGCAGCGCGAGGGCATCGACGGCGGCGGCCGGTGGACAGGGGGGGACCGGTTCGCCCAGGTCCGCGGCCCACGCCCGGAAGCCGCGGTCCTCGGCCAGCAGGCCGAGGATGGTGCGCTCGTCACGTGGGCGCTCCAGCACGTCGCGGACCAGGCGGGCATCGCGCTGGGGTGCCGTCTCGGACCACCAGCCCGCATGCACGGCCCGGGTCGCGACCGCTTCCCCGGCCACCGTGAGCAGGAAGGCGACCGCGAGCACCACCGAGGACACCGTGACCAGGGAGCGGGCCAGCCGCACCCGGATCGAGGTCCAGGCGACCTGCACGGCCACCGCCATCGGCAGCCGGTACGGAGATCCGATGTCGGACAGGGTCGGTGCCGGGGCGGTCATCGCGTGGGTTCCAGTTCGACGAGTCCACGGCGCAGGAGCAGGCGCAGGAAGTCGCCCAGGGCGACTTCGGCCTCGCGGCGCTGGAGATGCAGGTGGGCGGCAAGGTCGGCGGCGATCTCGGCCACCGAGGCGCGCCCGAAACGCTCGACGGCGAAGGTCCCGATGTCATCGAGTTCCACGTGGGCGCGCACCGGCAGGTGGAACAGGCGCAGGAGCCAGGCCCGGCGACGCACCGGGCCTTCGAGCCGGATCAGGCCCTCCGCCGTGCGCGAGCTCGCCACCGAGGCGGGGATGCGCGGGATCGCGCGGCCGATGGCCGCGGCATCGCTGAGGGGGGGCTTATTCACGGGCGCGCGAGCCTCCCGGGGCGATGCTGGTGGGCAAGGCGGGAACTGCTGCCGGCGGGACCGGTTCACCGCTCCCCGCCCATTCCTGGACCACCAGGCGGTCCGGGGCCTCCGTCCACGCCCAGAGGATCCGTTCCCGGCGCCGGCCGCGCAGGCGCGACCACCAGTCGGGGCCGGCCCGACGGGTGGCAAGGCGCACGATGCCCCCGAGGTCCTCTTCCGTGAGGACCGTCTCGCCCGGATCGAGCACCGAGCGCAGCCATGCGGCCACCGGGCGCCCGGCGAGCAGGCGGCCGGCCAGGGCCCAACGGCGCACGACCAGGGCCGCTTCGGTGCGCAGGCGGCCCGGGCGACGCAGCAGCCACACCCCCCGCGCCAGTCCGGGAACCGATTCGACCCCCTGGAGCCGCCACCAGGCGGGGAGGTCCGCGCGCAGGCCGTGGATCCGCCAGGCGGCTGCCCCTCCATCGGCAACCGCCGAGGCGGCTGAGATCGCCGCACGGACCATCTCCGGAGTCCCGGGACCGCTCTGGCGTACGGTGAGGACCGCGCCGGCATCCGGCAGGTGCCGCCAGGCCCCATGGCCGGTCCCGGCCTTGCCATGCACTGCGACGAGGGCGCCATCCCCCATTCCGTCGACACGCATGGCACCGGCTCCCAGGTCTCGGCCAAGTCGCGCGGCGAGGGCGCGGCTGGTGCGTGCCGGTTCGGGGGAGACCCCGCGCCGCTCCCAGCCGAGCACCAACGGTGCCGAGACCTGGTCTGTGACCACCACCCGGCCCCGGGCCCAGGTGCCGGCGGTCAGGGCGACCGAGAAGGCTTCCGGAAGCGGCCACGTGACGCCATGCATGGCGATCGGTTCTGGGGGGTGGCCGGACATGGCGCAGCCAGCATGGGGATCCGTGTCCGTCCGGCGAGGCCCGTCCGCGCCCGCCCGCCTCCCATGCATCCGGCGCACGGGGCCGAAGACGCCGGACGGCGGTCAGGCTGTCGCCCGGCTTCGCGGTTGACAACCCCGGGGTGGTTGCACCACAATCAAGGTGTGGCGGGACCCGAACCGCCTGGCCGTCGGAAAGACTTTCCGCGGCCGATCCCATCGGACCCGTTCGGGGGGCCCACCTGGGAGCATCCCATGGTCGATATCAACATCACCGGCGTCCACATGCACGTCTCGGACAAGGTCAAGGCCTACGTCCAGGAGAAGCTCGGCGACCTCGATCGTTACCATCAGGGCCTGTCGAAGATGCACGTCACCATCCACCACGCGGAAAAGCACGGGTTCAAGGTCGACCTCGACATGCACCTCCCGCATGGCAAGGACATCGTCGCCCACGATCGCGAGGAGACCCTGCACGCCGCCATCGACATCGTCGCCGACAAGGCTGCGGCCCAGCTGCGCAAGGCGCATGCCCGGGAGACCGAGCACCGGCGGTGACGTCCGCAACCGATGGACCGACGCGCACGGCCCGGGGCATCCCCCCGGGCCGTGGCATGTCCGGACCCCGGATCAGTCGTCCATGCGGGCCATGCGGATGACCTCGTCCGGGGTGGTGACGCCCTGGAGGGCCTTGCGCACGCCGTCCTGGGCCAGCGACACCATGCCGGCGCCCATGGCCGCCTTGCGGACCTCGGATGAGCTCGCCTTGTTGAACGCCAGTTCGCGCAGGTGGCGGTTCATCACCATCATCTCGAAGATGCCCTTGCGACCGCGGTAGCCGGATCCCTTGCAGTGGTCGCAGCCCCGGCCGCGACGGAAGGTCGCGTCGGCGACCTGGCTCGGGCGCAGCCCCAGGCCGCTGATCGTCGCCTGGTCCGGCTCGAAGGGCTCGGCGCATTTCGGGCAGTTGGTGCGGATCAGGCGCTGGGCGACCACCGCCTGGATCGAGGTGGCGACCAGGAAGGGCTGCACCCCCATGTCGATCAGACGGGTGATGGCGCTCGGCGCATCGTTGGTGTGCAGGGTCGAGAACACCAGGTGGCCGGTGAGCGAGGCCTGGATGGCGATCTGCGCCGTCTCGGCATCGCGGATCTCACCGACCAGGATCACGTTCGGCGCCTGGCGGAGCATGGCGCGCAGGATGCGTGGGAAGTCGAGGCCGATCTTGTGCTGGATCTGGCACTGGTTGATGCCGCCCAGGTGGTATTCGACCGGGTCCTCGGCGGTGATGATCTTGCGATCGATCGTGTTGAGTGCGTTGAGGGTCGCATACAGCGTGGTCGTCTTGCCCGAGCCGGTCGGGCCGGTGACAAGGATGATCCCGTTCGGGCGCTTGATGAGCTGCTGGTAGATCTTCAGGTCGGACGAATCGAAACCCATGTCCTCGAGGGACAGCTTCAGGCTGCTGCTGTCCAGGATGCGCATGACGATGCTTTCGCCGTAGACCGACGGGAGGCTCGATACACGCAGGTCGATGGTCTTGTCTTCGCTGAGGCGGACCTTGATGCGCCCGCCCTGGGGCCGGCGCTTCTCTTCGATCTGCATCCCGGCCATGATCTTGATGCGCTGCAGCACGGGGCCCTGGAGCCTCTTGGGGGCCGGGTCCATGACGAAGCAGACGCCGTCGATCCGGTAGCGGATGCGCAGGTGGTCGAGCATCGGTTCGACGTGGATGTCGCTCGCCCGGTTGTTGTAGGCGTTGGTGATGATCTGTTGGACGAATTTGATGATCAGGGCGTCATCGCCCTTCTCCTCGTCGGTCTCCTGGGTGCGGACGTTCAGCTCCTGGGTGAACTGCCCCATCATCTGATCGATCTTCTCGTCGCTCAGGCCGTGCGCCTTCTCGATCGCCGCCAGGATCTGCCGCTCGCTCGCCACCGCCACCTCGATCGACAGCGAGGTGGTGAAACGCAAGGTGTCCACCGCCTCGAGGTCGAGGGGGTTGGCCATCGCCACGGTGAGCGTCTTGCCGTTCAGGGCGACGGGGATCAGCTTGCGCTGGCGGGCGGTGTCGGCCGGCACCAGCTGCGAGACCTGGGCCGGGACTTCGGTGGACTCCAGGTCGTAGAACCGCGCACCGACCTGCTCGGCCAGGGCGCGGGCGACGTCCTCGGGCGAGCAGAACTCGGAGGCGACCAGGATCTCGCCGAGCAACCGCTTGTCGCCATCCATCTGGCGCTTGAGGGCCTCCTTGACCTGCCCGTCGGTGCAGGCCTCCATCTCGATGAGGATCTCGCCGATGAACTTGCGCATGGAGTGCATCTAGGCGCCCGGCAGCGGCGCGCCATCGCCGGGCGCCAGGGCCCGGTCGGCGCGTGCGGCACGGGATCAGCCGGATGCGGTGATGCGGAACCCCGGCCAGCTCACCGCCGACAGCGCCCGGCCAGGCAGTCCGCCGCTGGTGTCGCACAGGATCCGCCCGGGGCGGGCAATCACCCGTGGTTGCGGTGTGTGCCCGCTCGCCACCACCCACCCCGTGGGCAGGTCCATGGGCACCACCTGGGCCAGGTGTTTGTGATAGAGATGGGCCAGGTTGGCGTCCTCCTCGGCCCAGCCCGACCGCAGCCGGACCACCTGGTCCTCCCAGGGCTCATCCGGGAAGAGGCCGGCATGGACCGCGATCCAATCCGGACCCGTCAGCACCCACGGCAGCCCGGCGAGCCAATCCAGATGCGGCGCCATCGCCCGGCGCAGTCCCGCTGCATTCGTGACCCCATACGCCTGCATGACCGCTTCGCCCGCGAAGGCGCTCCGCCAGCGGTGGAAGTCCTCGTCGCTGCCAGGCTGGCCGATGCCAGGGTGGCCAAGGGAGCGGAGCAGCATGTGCTCATGATTGCCCAGCAGGCAGCGATCGCCGGCAGCGCAGCGTGCATGGACGATGTCGAGCACCCTGGGGACATCGGGTCCCCGGTCGACCAGATCGCCCATGAAGATGAGCGGGCCGTCACAGCGGGCGAGCAGCGTGACCAGCCGGTCGGCCCAGCCGTGCACGTCGCCGATGAACGTGACACGCCCAGGGCCATCGGCCCCGGGCGTGTCCGCGCGGCATATCGGATCGCCAGCCATCACTCGCCGGGATGCCACTCCACGCCGAATCCGAGCACGTACTCGGAGGCGTTCTGGCCGAGATCCTTGACCTCATCGCGGTCGGCGGCCCACACGTTGGCCGAGGCGCCGAAGGTGATGTACCACTCCTTGACGGGCAGGGGCAGCAGCAGCTCGGCTCCGAGGGCGACGGTGGTCAGGCCCTGGGTGTGGCTGTCTTCCAGGTTGGCCGGATCGACCAGCTCCTGGTGGTAGCGGCGGTTGCCGAAGTTGGCGATCTGGTAGGCGTTCAGCTCAAACCCTTCGAAGGCGAAGAGCTGGCGCCCGCCCAGGCCGCCGCGGAACATGGGCACGCCCACGGCGGTGTTGTAGGCCATGCCGCCACCAAACTCGATGCCTTCCCAGCCGGCGATCGGCGGGGCGAACCACAGGTCGAGACCAAGCCAGCGCTGGCGGTCCTTGAGATCGTTCTCGCCGTTGTCGAAGGCGGGGCTGTTGCTCGGTTGGACCGGATAGGACACGTACTCGAAGTACGGATTGATCGTCAGGAGGGGGATGTCGTCCGCCCACTGCACCTGGCCGAGCCAGTCCAACTTGACGTTGACGGCGATCGTGTCGGGGAAACTGGTGTCCCACAGGTCGCGGGAGTCCTCGCCGAGGGCGATGCCGCCCGAGACCAGGGCGCCGAAGCCCCAGATCCGGCCGCCGATGCCGCCGGCCAGCACCACATCGTTGCTCAGGGTGATGCCCTGGTCGACGTACTTCGACTTGATGCCGAGATCGGCGCGGATCTCGGCATCCCCGCCCGATCCGTTGAGGACCAGGGGCGCGAAGCTGAAGGAGGGATCGAGGGCCGACTCGACCGCCGCCACCGGGGTGGCGAGGGCGGCGAGGGCGATGCCGGAGGCGAGGCGGAGGTTCATGCGTCTTCGTCCTTGGGGGCGCGGGAGAGGAGTCGGGACAGGGCGGCGGGGACCGGGGAGTCGTGCCAGAGGACGGCTGCCACCTGGGCCGCGATGGGCAGCTCGACCTGGTGCCGGGCCGCCAGGGCGACCGCCGCCCGGCTCGTCCAGGCACCTTCCGCCACTGTGGGGGAGGCGGCCAGGATGTCCATCGCCCGCTTGCCCCGGGCCACCGCCAAGCCGAGAGCCCGGTTCCGGGACAGGGGGCTGGCGCAGGTCGCCATCAGGTCACCGATCCCGGCCAGTCCGGCGCAGGTCGCCTCGTGGCCGCCCATGGCCCGGACCAGCCGGCGGATCTCGGCGAGTCCACGGGTGACCAGGGCGGCCCGGGCGTTTTCGCCCAGGTCGAGCCCGTCGCACAGACCGGCGGCGATGGCGATGACGTTCTTGAGGCCCCCGCACAGCTCCACGCCCGCAAGGTCGGGGCTGGTATAGATCCGGCAGCGGGGGCCGTGCAGGCGGGCGGCGGCGAGCGCGGCCCCCGGACCGGCGGCGACCAGGGCGAGGGGCAGGCCCCGCTCGACCTCCGCCGCCAGGCTGGGGCCCGAGACGCACCCCAAGGGCCGGCCGGGCAGGGTGTCCGCGAGCACCTCGCTCGGACGGAGGAGGGATCCTTCCTCCAGGCCCTTGGCGAGGGAGACGACCGGGGTGTCGGTGGGGATGTGCCCGGCGAAGCGGGCAGCCATGGCCCGGGTGTGCTGGACCGGGACCGCCCAGAGCACCAGGTCGGCATCGGCCAGGTCGGCGGGCATCGCCGCGGCGACGCCGGGGACCGCCGCCGCGGCGGTCCGCTCCGGGTCGCGGCCGACGAGGATGACCGGACCTGCGCCCGCCTCGAGGGCGAGCCGGGCGCAGGCCCGGCCCCAGGCGCCAGTGCCGATGACCGCGGTGCAGGGCATGGGCGGGATGGTGCGCGGACCGTCGGCTCCACAAGCCGGGTGGCGGGCCCGCCTGGTCCGCCTAGGGTCCCGCCATGGGTCGCATCCTGGTGGTCGATGACGAGGAAGGCCTGCGGCGGATGCTCGCCATCGTGCTCGGGCGCGATGGCCATCAGGTCGCCGTCGCCGCCTCGGGCGCAGATGCCCTGGAGCGTCTGGCGGCGGAGCCGGCGGAGGTCGTGCTCACCGACCTGCGCATGGACGGCATGGACGGGCTCGCCCTTCTCGCCCGGGTCCGCGCCGCCCATCCCGACACGGTGGTGGCGGTGATGACCGCGCATGCCGAGTGGGACACGGCGGTCCAGGCCATGCGCCAGGGCGCGTTCACCTTCCTGCGCAAGCCGTTCGACAATGCGGCGGTGCGCTCGGTGGTCGCCCGGGCCTGCCACGCCCGGGACCGCCTGGTCGCCGCCCGCTCCGCCGGCGAGCACCCGCACACCATCCACCTGGTCGGGGCCAGCGCCGCCGTGCAGCGGGTGCAGCATCTCATCGAGCAGGTGGCGACCAGCGATGCGACGGTCCTGGTCCTGGGCGAGAGCGGCACCGGCAAGGAGCTGGTGGCCCGGGCCGTGCACTACGCGAGCCTGCGCGCCGATGGACCGATGGTGCGGGTGAATGCCGGTGCCCTGGCCCCGGGCCTGCTGGAGAGCGAGCTGTTCGGCCATGTGAAGGGTGCCTTCACCGGGGCGATCGAGGACCGTCCGGGCCTCTTTGCCCTGGCGGACCGCGGCACCCTGTTCCTGGACGAGGTCGGCGAGCTCGCCCCGGAAACCCAGGTCAAGCTGCTGCGCATCCTGGAGAGCGGCGAGTACCTCCCGGTGGGCGGCCGCGAGGTCCGTCGTTGCGACGTGCGCATCGTCGCAGCGACCAACCGCGATCTCGCCGCCCTGGTCCAGGACGGCTCCTTCCGCGAGGATCTCTACTACCGGCTGGCGGTGGTGCCCATCGAGCTGCCGCCCTTGCGCGACCGCCGCGAGGACATCCCCCTGCTCGCCGGCCACCTGCTCGCCCGGCATGCGGTGAAACTGCGCCGCGGGGTCAGCGGATTCGCCGCCGAGGCCCTGCTCGCCATGGAATCGTGGCCCTGGCCCGGGAACATCCGCGAACTCGACAACCGCATCCAGCGCGGTGTCGCCCTGACTCCCGAGGGCCTCATCCAGCGCGATGCCCTGTTCGGCCTGGACCGCACGCCGGCACCGTCCGCCGACCGCCCCGGCGACGACCCCGAGGCCGGCCTGCGCACCGGCGGCACCCTCGCCCTGGAGGACTGGCTGCAGACCCAGGAACGCCGCATGCTCGCCGCCGCCATCGAGGCCTGTGACGGGAACCTCACTGCCGCCGCCGAGCGTCTCGGCCTGACCTTCCGCCAGATCCGCTACAAGGTCCGCCAGCTCGGCATGCGGTGAATCCTGGTCCCGTGCTCGCGGTATGAGCCCGCTGCCCTCGCGTTCCGGAGCCTGGTCCCGCGACCCGCAACGGCAGGCGCACAGCGTCGCCCCGCAACGCCGGGCATCGCCCGGCACGCAACCCGAAGCTACACCAGCGGCGCAGATCCGGTCAGCAATTGACAGGCTTGGAGATACTTGGTCTGGGTCTCGCGCACGACGTCCGCGGGCAGGGGGATGCCAGGGCCGGACTTGTCGAAGCGGATGGATTCCAGCCAGTCGCGCAGGTACTGCTTGTCGAAGCTCGCCTGGGCGCCGCCGGGGCGGTACTGGAGGGCGGGCCAGAACCGGGACGAGTCGGGGGTCAGCACCTCGTCCGCCAGGACCAGGGAGCCGGCGGCGTCGACGCCGAACTCGAACTTGGTGTCGGCGATGATGATGCCGCTGCGCCGGGCGTGGTCCCGGGCCTTCTCGTAGAGCCGGACCGCGGTGGTGGCCACCGCGGCGGCGTGCGGGCCGATGATGCGCGCAGCCTCGTCGGGATGGATGTTCTCGTCGTGGGCGCCGATCGCCGCCTTGGTGCTCGGTGTGTAGAGCGGGCGGGGCAGTTCGCTCGACTCGACGAGGCCCGCCGGCAGGGCGATGCCGCAGACGGTGCGGGATTTCTGGTATTCCTTCCAGCCGGAGCCGGCCAGGAACCCGCGCACGATCGCCTCGACCGGCAGGATGCGCAGCCGGCGCACCAGCATGCAACGGCCGTCGAGCTGGTCGCGGTGGGCGCGGACCTCGGCGGGCATCGCATCGATGTCGGCGGTCACCAGGTGGTTGGGGCAGACATCGCCCAGGATGCCGAACCAGAACCGGCTGATCGCGGTCAGGATGCGGCCCTTGCCGGGAATCCCGTCGGCCATGACCACGTCGAAGGCGCTGATCCGGTCGCTGGCCACGAACAGCAGGTGTTTTTCATCCACCGCGAAGACATCGCGCACCTTGCCGCGGGCGACCAGCGGCAGCGGAAGCTCGGCCTGGAGCAGGCAGTCACGGGTGCCCATCAGCGGCGACCCATCAGGTCGGTGGAGACGAGCTGCTGACGATAGTCGGAGAGCCAGTCGCGGTACACCGGGGCAAGATCGCCGGCCTGGGCTGCGGCGGTGGCGTCGAGGGGCTTCCACTCGCCCAGCTGGAGCAGGCGCAGCCGGGGCACGTCGTGCGCTCCCCCGGGCAACCGCTCGACCAGCACCGGATGCCCGGGCATGGCCATGGCGGCGGCGTGGGTCCACTCGCCGGGCTCCGCATCGACCTCGACCGGCGGCTTGGCCAGACGGGCGTCGGGCGCCAGATCCACGCTGGTTGCGACGGCCTGCCAGCGGGCGTGCTCCGGGCTGGCCAGCACCCGGGCGAGGCCGCCGGGGCCGGCACTCGCGGCGGCGGCGGCGATGGCCTCGGCGGCGGCACGGGCTTCGGTCCAGCCGCGCCGGGCGGCGACGATGCGTTTCACCTCGTCGCGCACCTCGGCAAGGGGCCGGAGGCCGCCGGGCAGGCGTTCGGCGGTGCGGGCGACGAACGCCCCGAGCTCCGTCTCCAGGGTCAGGCTGATTTCGCCGGGCTGCTGGTCCCAGAGCCGGGCATCATCCTTGAACGAGCCCAGACCGGGGATCTCAAGACGGCCCTGGACCGGCTCCTCGATGCGGGCGTTGCGCACGATGCGCAGACCGGTCCTGGCGGCGGCGGCGGTGAAGGCATCCTCGTCGGCCTTGAGCAGACCCATGGACTCCACCGCCTCGGCGAAGGCTCCGGCCATGCTGCGGGCCTGGGCGCGGGCCACATCCTGGGCGATGGCAAGGCGGATCTCGCCTGCGACCTCGTCCAGGGGGCGATAGGCCGGCGTGGCGCTTGCGCTTGGCAGGCGCCAGCGCTCATCGCGCTCGGCTGCGTAGCGGGATGCGATGGCCGTCTGGTCCACGGCACTCGCCGCGGAGGCGGCCAGCGGACCGATGTCAGCCACCGCCAGGGTGAGGCGCACGGTCGGCGGTGTGCGGAACCGGGTCTCCTTCAGGCTGTCGTAGGTGCTGGCGACCAGGGGATCGTCGTCGCCCACGACGACCTGGGCGCGGTCGGCGCTGAGCACCGCGGCGGAAGCGGCGATGCTTTCGCCAGCGATCCGCCATTCGCGGTCGCCGAGCCGGGCGATCGCCGCGCCGGCGCTCGCCGACACCGCCGGGATGTTGACCCGCCGCTGGATCAGGGCCTGCACGCCGCGTTCCCGGGCGAGCCACTGCGCCAGCTCTTCGTAACGCACCGCCCGGGGGGATCCGGCGGCTTCGCTGAGCAGCTGGCCGTTGGTGTACGGCAGGGGGCTGCGGTGGACCTGGCTGTAGGAGTTCGCGGCGAGGAAGGATTGCACCAGGCGGTCGCGCTCGTCGCTGTCGGGCAGCAGGCCCTCGGCCTCGGCCTGCTTGGCGAGGGCGAGGATCTGTGCGGCGCGGTCGCGCTCGGCGCTGTACCGGGTCCGGCCATAGCGCAGATCGTAGGTCAGCACCTCGTCCATGCGTCGGCCGAGATTCTGGAACGCGTGCACCTCGTCGGCGGTCACGCCGGCGATCACCTCGGTCCGCTGCTGCGACAGGAACGGGATGCTCGAGCCGATGCCGAACACCACGCCGACCAGGATGATCAGCGTCCAGATGAACAGGTGCTGGCTGAAGGTGATCTGGCGCGTCGGCAGCGTGGCGCCGCCGGTGCCGGGGCGGTCGGGCACCGCATCCTTGATCTCGCTGCCGTCCGGGGTCTTCGGGTCGTTGCCGCTGGCCATAGGGGGGAGGACAGTAGCGGGCCCCGTCCGCCGCCAATGGCCAAGGTGCCGCAGGGCATGGACCGTCGCATCCGGCCCGCCGGAAAAACGACGACCCCCGCGGGGGTGCCGCGGGGGTCGTCGGCACCGCAGGGGTGCCTCGTATCGGATGTCAGCAGGGATCCGGCTCAGAAGCTGAGCAGGAACTCGCCGGCGATCCAGTAGGAGGTGACCTCGTCCGAGCCGTCATCGGCGTCGGACATCTTGAAGCCGACTTCGCCATTGACGCCGAAGTTGCTGGACCCGGTGGGGTTGGTCAGCAGGGCGGCCTGGAGCGACAGGTCGCTCGGGGTGGTGTCGGTGGCGTCGACGTCGGTCTGGGCGTACTGCAGCATGCCGGTGACGGACATGGGGGTCTCGGTCGCCAGGGCGTAGTTCGCCATGGCCAGGAAGCCGATCGAGGTGTCCTCGTCCGCGCTCTTGTAGACGAGCTCGGCGCCGACCTTGAGGGGATCGGTAACCTTGTACTCGCCATTGACGCCGAGGCCCATCACGGACTCGTCCTCGACACCGGGGCCGACCGGGGCGGCGCCGACGTCATAGTAGCCCTCGACGTTGACGAAGCCCTTGTCGAAGGTGAAGACCACATCGCCAGCGTAGGCGAGGTCGAAGTCGGTGTCGGCGCTGGAACCATCGAAGATCGAGAACGAGCCGGTGATCTTCTCGGCGAGCACGGCGGTCAGGGTCACGCCGCGGGCGGCGGGGCCGTAGAAAATCGATTCGGGGCCGCCAATATTCACCGGACTGGCGTTGATGGTGTACAGGCCGGTGGGCTCCACGGCGAGGTAGCCGAGGGGGCCGTAGCTCTGGCCGGCGCGGATGGTGAGCTTGTCGGTGATGGCCCAGTCGGCGTAGGCGAGGACCAAGGCCTCATCGCCTTCAGTGTCGGCCTTGATGGCGACTTCACCGGAGACCTTGGCTCCAACGGTCCACTTGACAGCCAAGAGGCCTTCGGCGGTGAAGCCCGCCTCGGTCTTGGTGCCGTCTTTATCGTCATCGCTGATGGTGCCGATCGCATCGACCCAGCCGCGCGGCGTGATGGAGGGGGTGTCGGCCGCGGAAGCGACCGGGGCGAGGGTGGCGAGAAGGCCCAGGGCGGGCACGAGGGAACGGACGCGCATGTGTGCTCCGTGCGTTGTGTGGTGGTCCGGCCGACCCCACACAGGTCGGCCGGTCCGCCGGGAGGTGGCCGTAGTCACGGCTTGGTCCCAGCGCCTGTGTGTCGGGCGCACGCCCTGCACAGGTGCGAAACACATCGTCAGGCATCCCCTGATGTCAACGGTTGACTTGACCGACACCGGCCGCACCGGTGCGCGGGGATCCGACCCGGCGCCAGGGGTGGACGGCGGCCAATGGCCCCGACCATATCACCCATGACGACGCCGCGGCAGACCGTGATCGATGCCTTTGCCCAGGGATTCACCGTGGTTCCCGTGGTCCGCAGGTTGGTGGCCGACGACCTGACCCCGGTCGCGGCCCTCGACCGGGTGCGCGACGCCGCGCATCATTTCCTCTTCGAGTCGGTGGTCGGCGGGGAGCGGGTCGCCCGCTATAGCATGCTCGGTGCCGAGCCCCGGGCACGCATCGAGGGGGGGCGAGAGGGCCTCTTTCTCCTTGAGGGGGGTGACCATCGGCGGCTGGAGGGCGATCCCATCGCCGCCATCCGCGGCTACCTGTCCGGGTTGAAGGTCGCCCCCACGCCAGGGCTGCCGCGCTTTTCCGGCGGCCTGGTCGGGGCCTTCGCCTATGACCTGATCCGGGCCTATGAGCCCCTGCCCGACGCTCCGCCGGATGTCCTTGGCCTGCCCGAGGTCAGTCTCGGCCGCTACGACACGGTGGCGGTGTTCGACCACAGCCACAACCATCTGCTGCTCATTTCCCACGCGGACGCCGTCGACGGGCCCGGGGCGTATGATCGCGCCGTCGAGGCCATCGACCGGCTCCAGGCCCGGTTGACCGCGACCCGGGCCCCCAGCCTGGTCCAGGCCCCGCCGCCGAGCGAACTGCCGGTGCGCCAGCACACCAGCCGCGAACAGTTCCATGAGAGCGTCCTGAAGATCAAGGAACTCATCAAGGCCGGCGACGCCTTCCAGGTCGTCCTCAGCCAGCGTCTGTCGGCGCCGTGCCCGCACAGCGCCTATCAGGTGTACCGCAGCCTGCGCAGCCTGAACCCCAGCCCGTACCTGTTCTGCCTCAACCAGGGCGGCCATGCCCTGATCGGCGCCAGCCCCGAACTGCTCGTGCGGGTCGAGGACGGCCGGGTGGCGGTGCGCCCCATCGCCGGCACCGCCCTGCGCGGCAAGGACCCCGAGGAGGACGAACGGCTGGCCAGGGATCTGCTTGCGGATCCCAAGGAGCGGGCCGAACACGCCATGCTCATCGACCTCGGCCGCAACGACGTCGGCCGGGTCTGTGCCCCCGGCTCGGTGCGCCTGACCGAACGCATGGTCATCGAACGCTACAGCCATGTGCAGCACATCGTCAGCCACGTCGAGGGCCGCCTGCGCGAGGGCTGCGACGCCCTGGAGGCCCTGAAGGTCTGCCACCCGGCGGGCACCGTGAGCGGCGCCCCCAAGGTCCGCGCCATGCAGATCATCGACAGCCTGGAGCCGGTCCGCCGCTCCTTCTACAGCGGCGCCGTGGGCTACATCGACTTCAAGGGCAACCTCGACACCGCCATCGCCCTGCGCACCGCGATCCTGGCCAACGGCGAGGTCCATGTGCAGGCCGGCGCCGGCGTCGTCGCCGACAGCACCCCCGAGGGCGAGTACGAGGAGACCCTGCGCAAGGCCCGGGCCACCCTCCTCGCGATCAGCCGCGCCGGAGCGTTCTGAACCGGGGAGCGCCCCCCAGGACCTGTCGAGTGGGACCGCCGAGCATGGCTCGGCCAGGGTGTTGCCGAGCCATGCCCGGCGGTCCCTGAATCTGGTCCCCCTATCCGGTCCCCGGGAGTGGTGAGTGGAACCATGGCCCCTGGTGCCATTGACTCGCATCAGCGCCGATCTACGCCCTCGGCCGTGATCCGCTGGCTCCGCTCCTGGTGGCCCATGGACCTGCCCCGTCTGGCGGCGGTGGTCGCGGTGGCGTGCCTGCTCGCGATGACGATCCATCGCTCCGGTGCCGTCTGCGCCGCCGATCCTGCGGATGCCCCGGTCGCCTGCGTGTCAGAGTCTGGGCATGGCTGTGACGGCGATGTGGGCCCGGGCGCCCCCCCGCCGGACTGCGAGCTCGGCTGCGAGTGGTGCCACGGTGCGTTGATCCTGACGGCGATCGCCGGGGATTCGGCTGGCCCCGGTGCATGCCCGGAGTCCGGCGGCGTGGATCCGTTGCCGACCAGGACCGCCGTCTCCGCCGATCGGCAGCCGCCGGATCCGCCGCCGGTCCGCCTGGGCTGAGCCCCGTCCGCATCCGCGGACGGGGGTTGCGCCGGTCACCGGCGCCCACGCCCGCTGCGGATCGCCATGTCCACCATCCACGCCCCGCGGCCCGTCCGGGTCGCTTCTGCCCTGCCCCTGCTGGCCGCCGTGTTGGTCGCCGCCGGCTGCGGCGAGCACGCCCATCCCCCGGCCGCCGCGTCGGCGGCAGTCCACGACCACGACCACAGCCACGGCCGCGGTATCGCGGTGCCCGACACCGTGCAGCGCACCCTGGGGATCACCTGGGCCGCGGCGGAGTACCGGGTGGTCCAGGGCGTGGTCCGGGTCGCCGGCCGCTTCGAGGCCGTCCCCGCCGCCCGCCGGGTCCACCAGACCCCGGTCGCCGGCCGGGTGACGATGCGGGTGCCGCCGTTCGCCCGGGTCGATGCCGGCCAGCCCCTGGCCCGGATCGACGGCGAGGCCTGGCCCGCGCTCCAGGTGGCCCTGGCGGAGAACGAAGCGGTGGCCGGCACCGACGCCGCGGTGCGGACCCTGGCCGCCGCCGAACGCCACGCCCACGCGGTGGCCGACGGTCTGGCCGCCTGGCAGCGCCGGGCCGAGGTCCTGGGTGGGCTGGACCAGGCCGGCGTGGGCGGGGTCGCGGAGCGGGCCGAGGCCCTGGTCCGCATCGCCGACCTGACCATCCAGGCGGCAGAGGTGGAACAGGAGCTCATCCGCCTGCGCCGGCAGGTGGCGGGCCCCGGGGGCGGCGCCAGCACCGGCTTGGCGGCGGTGCGCCGGCGCCAGCTCCTGGCCCAGGCCGCGGCCATGACCGGCCTGGAACCGGCGGCGCTGGTCCGCACCGATGCGGACGGCGTGCCGGCGTGGCTCGCCCTGCCGGCGCCCGAGGTTCACGCCGCCATCGCCGGCGTGGTCGAGGGCGACCTCGCCGCGGACGGCAGCTGGGTCGAGGCCGGTGCGGTGCTCGCCACCGTGATCGATCCCGCCGGCGTCCGCCTGCGCGCCGCCGGCCTGCAGGCGGACCTGCCCCGCTTCCAGGAGCGGATGCGCGGTCGCATCGTCGCCGCGGATCCCGCCGCCGCCGGGATGATCCCCGTCCAGGTGGTGCTTGGCCCGGTGGCGGATCCGGTGGACCGCACCGTGGACCTGATCGCCCTGCCGGAGCCCGGCGCCCCCCGCCCGGGCTGGGCCCGCCCCGGGGTGACCGCGGCCCTGGAGGTGGTGCTCGACGGCGGCGCCGACGAGGAGCTCGCCATCCCCGTGGCCGCGACCATCCGCGACGGCCTGTCCACCGTGTTCTTCCGCCGCGATCCCGCGGATCCCGGCACGGTCGTGCGGGTCGAGGCGGATCTCGGTCCGTCGGACGGGCGCTGGGTGGTGGTCCACTCCGGGCTGAAGGAAGGCGACCAGGTGGTGCTGGGCGGCATCTACCCACTCATGCTCTCCCAGCGCGGTGGCGGCACCCAGGCCGGGCATTTCCACGCCGACGGCACGTTCCATGACGGGAAGCACTGAGCCATGGCGTCCTGGCTCATCGCCCTGGCCATCCGCCACGCCACGGCGGTGGTGGTCTGCGCCGGCCTGCTGCTCGCCGTCGCCGGGTGGCTGGTGCCGCGCCTGGCGGTGGATGTCTTTCCGGAGCTGAACGCCCCCACCGTGGTGGTGATGACCGAGGCCGGCGGCCTGTCCGCGGACGAGGTCGAGCAGGTGGTCACCGTGCCGATCGAGGCGGCGGTCAACGGCATGCCCGGCCTGCGCCGGCTGCGCTCGTCGTCGTCCCTCGGCCTGTCGATCGTGTGGGCGGAATTTGACTGGGGCGAGGACCTGTGGCGGGCCCGGACCCTGGTCGCCGAGCGGTTGGCCGCGGTCGAAGCCGGCCTGCCCGACGGCGTCCACGCCGAGATCGCCCCGGTGACCTCGATCACCGGCGAGATCATGCTGCTGTCGGTGTCGTCGCCGGACGGCAGCCGCTCGCCGCAGGAGCTGCGCAGCTATGCGGAGTTCGAGCTGACCAACCGCCTGCTCGGGGTGCCCGGGATCGCCCAGGTGGCGGCCATCGGCGGCGAGTTGCCGGAGTACCAGGTGCTCTGCCGCCAGGACCGGCTCCAGCTCTACGGGCTGACCGTGGCCCAGGTGGCCGAGGCGGCGCGCCAGGCCCACTCCACCGCCAGCGCCGGCTACCTGCCGGACCGCGAGGGCCGCGAGATCCCGATCCGCCAGACCGCCCAGGTGACCCGGGTCGAGGACATCCGCCACACGGTCGTCGCCTTCCACCAGGGGGTGCCGGTGACCATCGGCGAGGTCGCCGAGGTGGTCCTGGCGGCGGCCCCGGCCCGGGGCGCGGCGAGCGAGCGCGGCCGTCCGGCGGTGATCGTGTCGGTGCAGAAGAGTCCCGGGACCAACACCCTCGGGTTGACCGCCGCCCTCGACGCGGCGGTGGCCGGGCTGGCGGTGCCGGCGGGCATGGCCGTGAACACCCATGTCTTCCGCCAGGCCGATTTCATCCGCCTGTCGGTGGACAACCTGACCAGGGTCCTGGTCGAGGCGGCGGTGATCGTCGCCATCGTGCTCATGCTCTTCCTGCTCGATCCAAGGGCCACGGTGATCACCCTCACCGCCCTGCCGCTCTCGTTGGCGGTGGCGGTGATCGCCATGGGCGCCGCCGGGATGACCATCAATGTGATGACCCTGGGCGGGCTGGCGGTCGCCCTGGGCGGGCTGGTCGACGACGCGATCATCGATGTCGAGAACGTCGTGCGCCGGCTGCGCGGCCTGCCGCCCGGGGCGGATGCGCGGACCCGGGCCGGGACGGTGCTCACCGCCAGCAACGAGATCCGCGGGCCGATGGTGTTCGCCACGGTGATCATCGTCCTGGTCTTCGTCCCGCTGCTCTTCCTGTCCGGCATCGAGGGCCGCTTCTTCCAGCCCCTCGGCATCGCCTACATCGTCTCGACCCTGGCCAGCCTGGTGGTGGCGGTGACCGTCACTCCCGCCCTGTGCCGGCTGCTCCTGGCCCGCCGGGCCGGCGCCGCCGCCGGCCACGACGGCGCGGTGGTGCGCTGGCTGCTGGGCGCCTACCGGCCGACCCTGGGGTGGTGCCTGCGTTGGCGGCGCTGCGTGGTCCTGGGATCCGCCGCCCTCGCCCTCGCGGCCCTCGCCCTGGCCGCGACCTTCGGATCGAGCTTCCTCCCGGCGTTCAAGGAGGGCACCTTCACGGTCTTCGTGATGACGCCGCCGGGGACCTCGCTCGCCGAGAGCGACCGCCTGGTGCGCGGCGCCGAGGCGCGCATCGCCGCCCTGGAGGGGGTGCGCACCCTGGCCCGCCGCACCGGCCGCGCCGAGCGCGACCAGCACGCCGAGCCGCCCTCGTCGAGCGAGCTGGAGGTCACGGTGGAGCCCGGCGCCCAGGACCGGGTGCGGGCCGGGATCGACCGCATCCTGGCGGACATGCCGGGGGTGGTCACCGCGGTGGGCCAGCCCATCGAGCACCGCCTGTCCCACATCCTGTCCGGGGTCCCCGCCGCGGTGGCGATCACCGTGTACGGCGACGATCTCGACCACCTGCGCGCCGCCGCCAAGGCGGTCGAGGCCGTCATCGCCCCGATCCCCGGCGCCCGGGATGTGGTCGCCAACCGCGAGATCGTGGTCGACACCCTGCCGGTGCGCTACCGCCACGAGGATCTCGCCCGGGCCGGGTTGACCCCGGCCGAGGCGGCACGGCAGGTCGAACAGGCCCTGGCTGGCACCCGGGTGGCTACGGTCCACCAGGGCCTGCGCCGCTACGACCTGACCGTGCGCCTGCACCCGGACGAGCGCCGCAACGAAACCCAGGTCGGCGAGCTCATCCTGCACAGCCCGCACGGCCCCATGGTCCGCCTGCGCGAGGTCGCGGATCTGGGCCTGGAATCCGCCTCGAACCTGATCGCCCGGGAGGGCGCCCGGCGCAAGGCGGTGGTCACCTGCAATGTGGCCGAGGGCCACAACCTGGGCGATCTGGTGGCCGAGATCCGCGCCGCGGTGGATCCGGTGGTGGCCGCGGCCGGCCTGACCGTCGCCTACGGCGGCCAGTTCGAGGCCCAGCAGGAGGCCAGCCGGACCATCGGCCTGATGGGGCTCGGCGTGGTCCTGGTGGTGTTCCTCCTCCTCGCCGCCGCCCTGGGCTCCGCCGTCGCGGCGGGGGTGGTCATGCTCAACCTGCCCCTCGCCCTGATCGGCGGCATCGTCGCGGTGTACCTGGCGGAATCGCCGGGGGTGGTCGCCAACACCCGGGCCCTGCTCGGGCTGGGCGGCACCTACACCGCGCCGGTCTTGTCCATCGCCAGCCTGGTCGGGTTCATCACCCTGTTCGGCATCGCGGTCCGCAACGGCATCCTGCTCGTGAACCAGGTCCAGGCCCTGCGCGCCGGGGGCCTGCCGCTGGAGCGGGCGGTGGTCGAGGGTTCCGAGCAGCGCCTGGTGGCGATCCTGATGACCGCCCTGTGCGCGGCGATCGGACTGATCCCCCTCGCCCTGATGGCCGGTCAGCCCGGGGCCGAGATCCTGGCGCCCCTCGCCATCGTCGTCCTCGGTGGCCTGGTCAGTTCCACCGCCCTCAATCTGGTCGTGGTGCCCGCCGCCTACGCCTGGGCCTTCGCCCGGGCCGCGGCCCCCGATCCCGCCGACCGTTCACCGCGGCCCGCGCCGCCATCCCCGGAGTCCCCATGACCCGTCATCCCCTCCCCATCGCCCTGTTGGTGGCCCTGGCCGCCCTGGCCCCGGCCGCGGACGGCCACGGCCATGACCACGGCCACGATCATGGCTCCGCAACTGCGGTGGGCGCCATCGCTCTGGCCGGCGCCACCGTCGCGGTGGCGGTGGCCGGCACGGTGAAGCCCGGTGCCGAGGTCCATGTGGAACTCGCGCTCACCCCCGCCCAGCCCGCCCCCAAGGCGGTGCGGATCTGGATCGGCAGCGAATCCGGCCGCGGCTCCGCCCGGGCCCGGGCCGGCGCCCTGAAGCGCACCCCCGGCGCCTACGCCGCCCATGTGGAGGTCCCGTCCCCGCTCCCCGCCGACAGCCGGATCTGGGTCAGCGTGGAACCGGCCAGCGGTGAGGCGGTGAAGGGGTCCGTGGCGCTGCCGTGACCGCGCCCGAAGTCCGCCGGCGCGGGGCGCCGGCGGACTTCAGATCGCGCAGACCTGGACCGGTGCGAAACCGATCACATCGCAGCTCGTGCAGCGGTATTCCACGCCGTCGAGGAGCCCTTCGACCTTGGCGGCGTCGGGCTTGCCGTGCAGGTGGCCGTAGATGCAGTGGCTTGCGCCGGCGCCCTGGATGATCGGGGTGAACCGGCTGGCGGTGCGGCCGGGGGCGATGGGCGGGTAGTGGAACAGGCAGATGCGCCGGCCGCCCCGGGGATGGATCTTCTCCAGCTCCGCCAGGGACGCCTCCAGCTCCGCCGCCTCGCGGTCGAGCCAGGCGTCCACCTCGGCCTGGGTCCGCTTGTCGCCGTAGCGGGTCAGGGGCGCGAAGTCGCCGCCCCGGGCGCCGAAGAAGCCGACCCCATGGATGACGCAGGCGGTTTTCTTGAGGGCGTGGGTGTTCGGCGGCAGCAGCGCCGCCATCTTGGTCTTGGTCGGCGGCCACCAGTAGTCGTGGTTGCCCTTGACCAGGATCTTGTGCCCCGGCCGCTGGCCGAGCCAGGCGAAGTCCGGCTTCGCCTCCTCCGCCTTCATCGCCCAGGAGAAATCCCCGGGGGTGAGCACGATGTCGTCGGGCCCCACCGCCACATCCCACGCCGCCGCCATCTTCCCGGCATGGTCCCCCCAGTGGTCCCCGAACACATCCATGGGCTTCGCCCCGGAATGCGACAAGTGCAGATCAGACAGGGCCCAGATGGTCGGCATAGAGTATGTTTTCGAGGTTGTTTTCGAGGTTTACAGGAGGTCGGGAGGGCGCGGAGGGCCGCGGAGTGAGGCATGGCTGGGTGGTGGGGAAGGTCCTGATGCCACAGGCTGCGCGCTGGGTCGCGGTCCGGAATTCTCCGCGACCCTCCGCGGCCTCCCGACCTCCTGTAAACCTCGAACGAACGCCCCTGATGGAAGCCTCGAACGAACGCCGCCTCAGCCCAGGTGGGCGCGGATGCGGTCGCGGTCGGCGGGGGCCAGGCGGCCGGCGGCGAGGAGGTGGTCGGCGGCGTCGCTGACCGTGACCACGGCGGTGGTGGGCAGGCCTTCGGCGCCCAGATCTTCCAAGGCGGTGCGGCCGGTGGCGCCCTTCTCCTGGCGGTCCACGGCGACGACGGCGCCGAGGATGGTGCAGCCGGTGGGGCCGAGCTTGGCCAGGGCCTCGCGCATGGCGGTGCCGGCGGTGAGCACGTCGTCGACGATGGCGACCCGCTTATCCTTCAGCGGAGCGCCGACGAACATGCCGCCGTCGCCGTGGTCCTTGGCCTCCTTGCGGTCGAAGGCCCAGCCCACGGCGCGGCCGGTCAGGGCCTGGTAGCCGGCGGCGGCGGCCAGGGCCAGGGGGATGCCCTTGTAGGCGGGGCCGAAAACCACATCGACCTCGTGGCCGAAACGGGCGAACAGCTCGTCGCCATAGGCCGCCCCGAGCAGGGCCAGGTCGCCGCCCTGGCACAGGCTGCCCAGGTTGATGAAGTACGGGCTCTTGCGCCCGCTCTTCAGGGTGAAGTCGCCGAAGCGCAGGGCCCCGCGCTCGGCGAGCAGGTCGACGAACGCGGCGCGGGCGGATGACCCAGGGCCCGATTCAGGCATCGGCGAGCTCGATCGAGAACACGTCGCCCTGACGGACCTTGTCGACGATGGCCTGGTCCTCGGGCCCGACCACGCGGCCGAACACGGTGTGGACGCCGTCCAGGTGCGGGGTGGCGCGGTGGGTGACGAAGAACTGGCTGCCGCCGGTGTTGGGGCCGGCGTGGGCCATGCTCAGGGTGCCCGGGGTGTGCTTCTCCGGGTTGCCCTTGGTCTCGCAGGGGATCATGTAGCCGGGGCCGCCGGTGCCCGGGCGGCCCTTGCTGCCGGCCTTGGAGTGGGGGCAGCCGCCCTGGATCATGAAATCGCTGATCACCCGGTGGAAGGACAGGTCCTTGTAGAAGCCCTTCTTGATCAGGCTGACGAAGTTCTCGACCGTCTTGGGGGCGGTCTTGTCGAACAGCTCGATGCGGATGGTGCCGTGGGGGGTGCTGATGAGCGCGCGCATGGTCCGGGGGTGGTAGCGCCGGCCGGCCCGGGGGAAGCGCGGGATTCCTGTGCGGGTGGCCAGGACCCGCAAACCCGCAACGCCGGCCCGAAACCCGAAACCCGTCAGCCGGCGGCCACCACCGCTGCATCGTCCGCGTACCAGACCGTGGCACCGGCCGGGAGCAGGGAGCAGGGGAGCGCCATATCCGGTCCTTTCCTGGCCCGGGCCAGGATCCGGCCCTTGGCCTCGCCCAGGGCCAGGACGGCGATCATCGGGCAGGTCCGGATGACCGTCAGGCCCATGGTCAGCCGCCGCGGCGGCGGCTTGGGGCTGTCGGTGACCGCGAACACCGGGGACAGGTCGGACAGGCCCGGGTGGTTGGGGAAGAGGCTCGCCAGGTGGCCGTCCTCGCCGATGCCGACCAGGGCGGCGTCCAGGGGGCCGCCAGCGGTGGCCTCGGCCAGGGTGGTGGCATAGGCAGTGGCGGCGGCGTCGAGATCCGCAGCCTCGGCGGGCATCGGGTGGACAAATCCCGGCAGGTCGCCGCCGGAGCGCCAAGCCGCCAGGGTCGGCGCATCGTTGCGGTCGGGATGGCCGACCGGGACCGCCCGCTCATCCAGCCACAAGAGATGCAAGCGCTCTCTCAGCCATGGGTTGCAGAGCCCCGCCAGGGCCGAGAGGACCGCGCCGGGCGACCGTCCGCCGGGGATCGCCAGGGTAGCCCGGCCGCGGGTGGCGGCGGCCTCGTCCAGGGCGCTGTGAAGCGCTTCGGCGACGGTCTGAGGGTGGTAGGGCAGCATGACCGGACTGGAAGCCGAGGCGGGGAAAACGCCAGATCGGGCCCCGCCACCCACCTCCGCGGAATGGTTTCACCAATTTCCCTTCTTGCGATGGTGAAACATGTGCTACATTCGCGAACGCACCATGGCTTCGAATCCCGTTGAATCCCCGGCGACCCCCGGTCTGCCGCCCACCCTGACCGCCCGCCCCGGCCAGCAGGTCATCCTGACGCTGAGTCGGGTCCTTCCGGGCTGCAAACGCACGCGTACCCTCGCGGTGGACGGGGCGGTCGGCTTCAAGCCGGAGCCGCTGCACGAAGTGGACTCGATCCAGCGGGTGCTGCAGCAGGTCCGCGGTGTCCATCCGCCCCCGGTCATGGTCATCGACGGCCAGTCCTTTCCCTGCGTCATCGAAGGCAGCCCCCGCTCGCCCCGCTTGATGATGGAGGACAAGGGCGAGAAGATGCGCCTCTACCTGGAGGTCGGCGGCGCCATGGTCGCCAACGTGTGGTCCTTGCCCGGTCCCTTCGTGGTCTTCCGCGGCCGGGTGATCCCCCTGGAGTGGACGGGCCCCGCGGAGCAACTCGACCCGCTCATGCACGGGCCGATCATGGTCCCCAAGGAGTGGCTCGTCCGCGACCAGTGGCGGTCGATGCTCGCCCACGCCGGCCAGGTCCCGCCCCAGGCGGACCGGGCCAAGCAGATCCGCGGCCGGCCCCTGCCGATCCTCGAGATGTACGAAGTGGACAGCCGCCTGTGCGGCCATGTGCGCTTCAAGTATCACGACGACCTGCCCGAGATCGATCCCCTCGAGCGCATCGGCCTGATCGTCTCCGAGACCAAGGATGCCCAGGGCAACTGGACCGGCACGATTCTCAAGTGCGAGCGCGACCGCGATCTGGAGCTGCAACGCTGCAATGAGTTCGTGAAGCGTGGTGCCCTGGTCCAGCGCCGGGGCGCGTTCGGCTTCGTCGCCGATGGCGACGCCGCCGACCGCTTCCTGGCCCAGGTCATCCCCAACCTGGTCGGCTGGGAGATCCGCGGCCGGGACAAGCTGCATCGCGGCCGGGCGCCCAAGGACATCAAGACCTCGGCCACCGTCACCGCCCACGACGAGTTCCTCGAACTCGACCTGACCGCCGAGGTGGACGGCCGCAGCGTGCCGATCAAGGAACTGCTCAAGAACGCCGCCCGCGGCCAGAACGTGATGGTGTTCAAGGACGGCCTGCGCGCGCGGATCAACGAGGAATGGCTCAACCGCTACCGCACGCTGTCCGAGTTCGGCGGGCTCAAGGAAGTGAACGGCAAGGTCCGGGTGCCACGCCACGCCGCCGCCATGGCGGTGGCCCTGGCGGAGTCCGGCGGCCAGATGACCCTGGACGAGATCACCAAGGATCTCGCCACCCTGGCCAAGGGCGGCGCCGAGATCCCGGTGATCCCCATCCCGCCGGGCATCAACGCCACCCTGCGCGAGTACCAGCACGAAGGCTTCAACTGGATGGCCTTCCTGTCCAGCCGCGGCCTCGGCGGCGTCCTCGCCGACGACATGGGTCTCGGCAAGACCCTCCAGTCCCTGGCCTTCATCAAGCATCGCCACGCCGAGGACCCCGGCGTGCACCTGGTGGTGGCGCCGCGCTCGGTGGTCGACAACTGGTTCGACGAGTGCAAGAAATTCGTGCCCGACATGCCGGTCCACGTCCACCTCGGACTCGACCGCATCAAGAGCCTGGAGCGGCTGCCCAAGAAGGGCCTGCTCCTGACCAGCTACAACATCCTCCAGCGCGACATCAAGCTGCTCGGCTCCGTCGAGTACAGCACCGTGATCCTCGACGAGGCGCACATCATCCGCAACCCGGAGGCCAAGACCACCCGGGCGGCGATGAAGCTGGTGGCCAAGCGGCGCATGTGCCTGTCGGGCACCCCGGTGCAGAACTGCGCCGAGGACCTGTGGCCGATCTTCCACTTCCTTATGCCCGGATTCCTCGGTCGCCGCAAGACCCTCAAGGAGACCCTGCAGGACGATCCCGAGGCGATCAGCCGCCTGCGCGACCGCGTCGCGCCGTTCGTCCTGCGCCGGATCAAGAGCGAAGTGGCCACCGAGCTGCCGCCCAAGACCGAGATCCTCCTCCATGCCGAGATGGGCGAGGAGCAGCGCATCTTCTACCGTGACCTGCTGGAAAAGGAGCGGGTCGGGGTCATGGACCTGCTCGGCAGCAAGGGCCTTGAGAAGAGCCGCGTCTCGATCCTGGCTGCGATCACCCGCCTGCGCCAGGCCGCCTGCCATCCCGCCCTGGTCGGCGGCGAGGTGGTGCCCAGCTCCAAGGTCGACCTGTTCCTCGATTTGATCGACGAACTGGTGTCCGAGGGCCACCGCGCCCTGGTGTTCAGCTCGTTCACCAAGTTCCTCAGCCTGATCGAGGACGAGCTGCAGAAGCGCCAGATCACCTACCAGTACCTGGACGGCCGCACCCGCGACCGCTCGGCCAAGGTGAAGGCCTTCCAGAACGGCAACGATCCGCTGTTCCTGATCTCCCTCAAGGCCGGCGGCGTCGGGCTCAACCTGACCGCCGCGGACTACGTGATCATCCTCGACCCGTGGTGGAACCCGGCCGCCGAGGACCAGGCGGCGGACCGCGCCTACCGCATCGGCCAGGACAAGCCGGTGATGGTGTACCGCATCGTCACCGTTGACTCCATCGAGGAGCGCGTGCTGCGGCTCCAGGACGAGAAGCGCCGCCTGGTCGGCGATCTCGCCCTGGAAGGCCTCGCCCGGGCCCTTGAAGCCGGCGATGTGGAGAAGCTGTTCGCCCTGTCCCTGGATGCCGGGTCGGAGTAGCCACCACTGCTGCACAATGCAGCGGCGGTAGGTCCCGGCTTGCGGAAGAGGAATTCATGTGGGTATCCTGTCCTGAACTCGCTTCAGGACCCAAGGGATACCCCACATGTTCCGTTTCCGCAGCCTGACCTCGCTCCTCCTGACCGCCTTCCTCCTGATGGCGGCGTTGCCGATGGCCATGGTCATCGGTATCGCCCACAATTCGGCGAGCGACTCGGCATCCGCCTCCACCGGCAAGGTGCTCGGCACCCTGGCGGCGGACACCCTGGATGTCATCTACCGGAACCTGTTCGAACGCATCGGTGATGTGCAGGCGTTTGCGCTCAACCCGCATGCCAAGTCCCTCGACCGCGAGGCCATCGCGGCGGCGGCCGACCAGTACACGGATCTGTACGA
>CAMCAC010000016.1 GCA_945872305.1 Candidatus Kuenenia stuttgartensis
GCCGGTGGAAGCCCGCCGCTGAGACTTCACCGGGCGGCGCGGCCGGGCATGCTGCCCATCATGATCGCTGCACCGCACCACCTGATCTCGGTGGCCGAATACCACCGGATGATCGACGCCGGGGTGTTCGCCCCGGGCGAGCGGATCGAACTGCTCGACGGGGAACTCATCGCCATGGCACCCATGGGAAACCGGCACTTCACCGCCATCACGGCCCTGAATCGCCAGTTCGTTCAGGCCATGCCCCCCCACCTGACGATCGGCTGCCAGGTGCCGGTGGTGCTCGGCGACCAGGACGAGCCTGAACCGGACGTGATGATCTTCCATGACCGCCCTGGCAAGCCCGTCGCCTCAGATGTCCTCGCGGTGGTCGAGGTCGCCGACACCACCCTGGCCTTCGACCGCCAGGAGAAGCGGCCGCGCTACGCCCGGGCCGGGATCCCTGAGTGCTGGATCGTGGACCTGACCGAGGATCGCATCGAGGTGGCCAGCGACCCGGGACCCGACGGCTACCGCCAGCTGGTGGTCGTCCGCCCCGGCGAACCGCTGCGCATCCCCGGCAGCCACGTCGCCCTGGCCTGGGATCAGGTGTTCCGCCGGTGAGCGACCCCGCCGCCCTGGCCGCCGAGATCCGCCGTCACGAGGCGCTGTACCGGGCGGGCACCCCTGAGATTTCCGACAGCGCCTTCGACGAGCTGGTTCGCCGCTACCACGCCGCCGCGGATGCGGCGGGCATCCCCGCCACGGAGCGGGTCGATGCGACCCCCGGCGACGACCGGACCGAGGGCTTCGCCAAGGTCCGCCACCGTCGCCCGATGCTGTCCCTGGAAAAGGCCGCCACCTGGCCCGAGGCCCTGGTGGATGGCGCGGATCAGAACGCCGACGCCCTGCTGGCGATCCTCCTCGACCCGGCCCGGCGCGACGAGCGCAAGGCCCAGGCCCTCGGCCAGCTGTGGGCCTGGGGCGAGCGCCTGGGGGACCCGGAAACCCTGGCGGTCACCGTCGAGCCGAAGATCGACGGCATCTCCGCGGGGTTCACCTACGACGGCGGCCGGCTGGTCCTGGCCGCCACCCGCGGTGACGGGATCGAAGGCGACGACATCACCGCCCAGGTGCTCGCCGCCGGGGCGGTGCCGGCCACGGTCGCCGCCGGCGGCCGTTTCGAGGTACGCGGCGAGCTCTACCTGCCCCAGGCGGCGTTCGCCGCCCTCAACCGCCGGCTGGAGGAGGCCGGCGACGAGCCCCTGGCCAATCCGCGCAACGGCTGCGCCGGGCTGATGAAGCGCAAGGATCCCACCGCCCTGGCGGGAACCGGTGTGCGCGCCTTCCTGTACCATGTGGCGTGGGCCGAGGACGTGGAGCTGCCGGGGAGCCAGTGGGAGCGGATCCGCTGGCTGGCCGGGCTCGGTTTCCCGGTCCACCCGGACATCCTCCGTGCCCAGGGGCTCGGTACGGCCTATGGCCTCTGCCTGGACCTGGGCCGCCGCCGCCACGACCTGGACCACGCCATCGACGGCATGGTGATCAAGCTCGACGACTGTGGCCGCTGGGACGGGCTCGGCGCCACCGAGCACCACCCGCGCTGGGCCATCGCCTACAAGTTCCCGCCGGAGCGCCGGCCGACCCGGCTCCTGGATGTGGTGGTGCAGGTGGGCAAGACCGGCCGGATCACGCCGGTGGCGGTGCTGGAGCCGGTGCTGCTCGCGGGCACCACCGTGTCCCGGGCCAACCTGCACCATTTCGGCGACGTGGCGCGCAAGGACATCCGCATCGGCGACACGGTGCTGGTGGAAAAGGCCGGCGAGATCATCCCCCAGGTGGTGGCGGTGGTCCCCGAGGCCCGCCCCGCGGATGCGCGGATCCCCCAGCCACCCACCGCATGCCCGTCCTGCGCCGGTCCGGTGATGGCGGAGACCGGGCCCGACGGCGCCCTGTCGCACCGCTGCCCGAACCCCCTCTGCCCGGCCCAGGTCCGGGCCCGGCTGGTCCACTTCGCCGGCCGTTCCGCCATGGACATCCGCGGCCTGGGCGGGGCGGTGGTGGACCAGCTTCTGGCCGCGGGGCTGATCCGCGGCCCGGCGGATCTCTACGCCCTGACCGCGGAGCAGCTCGCGCCGTTGGCCATGGAGCCCGATGCCCGGGGCGCCCAACGCACCTTCGGGCCCAAAAACGCGGCGAAACTGGTCGATGGTCTGGCCGCGAGCCGGGACCGGGGACTGGCCCGGGTGCTCACCGGTCTGAGCGTGCCGCGCCTGGGGGAGAAGCTGGCGGCGGACCTGGCGGCGCGCTTCACGACCTGGACCGACCTCCTCGCCTTCGCCCGCGCCTACTTGGCCGAGGACCGCGCCGCGGTCCTGGCGGTGAGCAAATCGAAGCTCAAGAAGGACGAATTGGAACGCACCGCCCTCGGCGTGATTCCCATCGACGGGGTGGACACCGACACCGCGGATCCCGTGTTTCGCGATCTGACCGCCCACGGCCTGCTCACCGTGATGGATGCATTGGCCGCCGCCGGGGTGGGTCTGGACCAGCCGCGGTCCGAGATCCGGGCCGTGGCCGGCATCGCCGGGCGGACCTTCGTCCTGACCGGGACCTTCCCCGGCATGGAACGGGCAGCGGTCGAGGCCCGGATCACCGCCGCCGGCGGCACCTGTACCGGATCGGTGTCCAAACGGACCTCTGTCGTCGTCGCCGGTGAGGATGCCGGCTCCAAGCTCACCAAGGCGCAGGAGTTGGGCATCCCCGTCTGGACGCCGGCGGATCTTCTCGCGCTTCTCGGCGGTCCGACCTGACCTTGGCTGTGGATGGGAAGCGATTTCCGTGGCGAAGGCTCCTGTTTGCCCTCGTGCCTTCCGTCTGGTAGTCTCCACAGAAGCCCATGGCTCCCCGGGACATCGACGATCTGAGCGTGCCTCTGGATGACGACGCCGACCTGATTGCCGGGCGCTACCGCCTGGTCCGGGAGGTCGGTCGTGGCGCCACCAGCATCGTCCATCTCGCCATGGATCTCGAACTCCAGCGCGAGGTGGCGATCAAGATCATCGATCCGCGCCATGCGGGCGATTCGCAGATCCGCGACCGTTTCGAGGATGAGATCCGCACCACCGCCCGCCTGACCCACCCGGGCGTGGTCGCGGTGCACGAAGCGGCGATGACCCCCGATGGGCGGTCCTGCTATGTGATGGCCTTGGCCCGGGGCCGCACCCTGGAGCAGATCCTCGACCGCCTGGCCCATGAACCGGATCCCTGGCTGCGCATGCCGCTCGGCGAACGCCTCGGGTTGTTCGTCAAGATCCTCGACATCGCCGCCTACGCCCATTCCCAGGGCGTCGTCCACCGCGACCTGAAGCCCGCCAACATCATCGTCGGCGACTACGGCGAGGTGTGGATCCTCGACTGGGGACTGGCCCGCCGCCTGCGCGACGATGCGGATCCCCAGTCCAAGACCTACGACGAGCTGTTCGAGGCGAAGCTGCCCGGACGGGCCGAGGCCGCGACGATGATCATGGCCGAGGGCGCGGCACCCGATCCGACCGCAGACCTGGAATCCGAGGCGGTCACCCGCAAGCAGACGAGCAGCCGGCATGTGACCACCTCGCGACGCTCGCGATCCCAACGCGGCACCACCCACGCATCGCAACGACTGGCCCGCTCGACCCACATGGGCCAGATCATGGGCTCGCCGGCCTACATGTCTCCCGAGCAGGCGCGCGGCCGGGCCGACCAGGCGGATGCCCGTACCGACATCTACAGCCTGGGCGTGATCCTCTACGAGATCCTCGCGCTGCACACGCCCGTCGAGGCCCAGGAGGGCGAGTCCATCGCGCGCATGCTCCACCGGGTCCGGGACGGTCTCATCACCCCGATCACCACCCGTTGGCCCGATGCGCCCAAGGCCCTCACCGTCATCCTCGACTGGGCGCTGGCCCGGGATCCGCAGCACCGGTATCCGGACTGCTCCATCTTCGCGGCCGAGGTCCGCTCGCTCCTCACCCAGCTCACCGCCAGCTGGGCCGAGTCGGAACGCCAGCGTCTGGAGCTGGAGCGGGCCGGCGCCTGGCTGCCGATGGGCTCGTGGGACTTCGCTGCGAGCGAAGATCCCGGTCCGTTCCGCATCGATCCGCGCACCCTGCGCGGCGAGGCGGTGGGCCAGGTCCACCATCCGGAGCTTGGCGGCCTGCTCATGGGCGGCTGCGGGATGCAGGTCTACCCGATGGAGTCCCGCCCGGGCGAGGATCTCCGCCTGGACCTGACCCTGCGCGTGACCCATGGCGAGGAATGCTGGGTCATGCTGCGCGGGGTGTGGCCGCAGCCGCACTACCAGGTCCGCATCGGGGCCTACGGCGGGCGGTGGGTGATGATCACCCGCATCGACCGGGAGCATGCGATCGAGGACCAGGTCCTGACCCTGCGGGCGATCTCCCGCAACAGCACCCTGGCCGACGCCGGATCGCGCCGCTACCGGATCCGCATCGAGGCGGTCGGAAGCCGGCTCTCGGTCGCCATCGATGGCCAGGAGGCGCTGGAGGTCCGCGACGTCACCCCGCTGGCGCCGGCGGTCGATGCCGAGCAGCTCGCGGTGGTCACCTGGCAGAGTCAGGTGGCGATCGAGGCCGCCGCGGTCGCCCGCCGGCGCAGCGCCCTGCTCGTGCCGGCCTGGGCTCCGGGGGGCGAGCTCCTGCGCATCGGCCAAGCCTCCGCCGCCGCCGCCGCCCTGCGTCGGATCATCACCGAGCACGGGGACGCCGCCGGCGCCGAACCGCGATTCCTCCTCGCCCAGGCCCTGGTCCGCTGCGGCGACCATCCAGGAGCCGTGGCCGAGCTCGAGGCCGTCTTGGCCGACTCCTCCGACCAACCGATCGGCCAGGACAGCATCTTCGAACTCGCCCGCCTGCGCCTGGGTTCCGGCGGCCTGCGCAAGGCGGTCGCCACGATCCTCAGCACCCAGGAAAGCGGCGACCTGGTCCGGTCGCGCTTCTGCATCTGGCTGATCGGCTACCTGGTCGATCTCCTCAACCAGCGTGGCTTCACCGACGACGTGCTGGCCGAGATCGAGACCCTCCGCCATCTCATCCGCGGATCGCCGGACGAGGAGGTCCTGGTCCGCACCGTGGGAGCCTCGTTGTCGATCGTCTTCCGGGCGCGCAGCGAAACCCTGATCGACGCCGGTGACGAGAACGCCATCGACGATGTCCGTGCCGCGCGCCGGCGGCTCACCACCATCGGCTTCCGCACCGATCACGACGATCCGCGGACGAGCGAGGACTACCGCACCCTGGCCCGCACCGCCCTCGCCCACGGCGACCCGGCCCAGCTCGTCCTTGCGGTCGGGCGCGGCGATGACGAGGCCGGCCGGCTGCGGGATTTCGTCCGCGACTGGCTGTGGATGGTGGCCATGGGCTGTGGCGAAGATCTGGCCCGCGCCTATGCCGGCGAGGACGCCACCGCCATCGAGCGCCTGCTGCGGGCCGGGCTCGCCCTGCGCGCCGGCGATGCCTCCGCCGCCCAGGCGGACATCGAATGGTGCTTCCGCCTGACCGACCAGCTTGAGACCAACCGGACGTCCTCGGTCCTCCTGTTCTGCGCCCGCATGGGCTGTTGGTGCCTCGGTTTCCTGCCCTGGGAGCTGGTCGAGGAGGGCCTGGATGTCATCGAAGGCAACCTGGTGTTCCCGCCGTTGCTGGCGACCGCGGCGTGGATAGCCGAACACCGCGGCGAACGGGATCTGGCCGTGCGCCTGTGGCACCGTCTGGCGGCCGCGAAGACCGGTTACCGGCTCGTTGCAGCCCAAGGCCTGGGCCGGCTCGGCATCGAGGCGGACTGATCCGGCCGCCGGCCCTGCCCACCGCCGGCCGCGTTGACACCCCGGGCGGATTTCTAGCCTGCACCCCGGAGCCCCGGCAATGGCCAAGATCACCGTCTTTTTCGGATCCGACATCCAGGCTGAACGCACCCTCGACCGGGATGAGTTGCGCATCGGCCGCGCTGCCGACTGCGACATCGTGGTCGACAACCTGGGCGTCAGCCGTCACCACTGCACCATCGTCCGCGAGGGCGACGGCTGGACGCTGGTCGACGGCGGATCCAACAACGGGACCTTTGTCGGTGGTCAGCGCATCGACCGCCACCCGCTGAAGGACAAGGATCGCATCATCCTGGGCAAGCACAGCCTTGCCTTTGATTCCGCCGGCACCGCCGATCCCAACGCCGCCTCGCGCAAGAAGGGCCCCACCGGCATGGGCGGCGAGATGACCATGTTCGTCGACCAGGCCGCCCTGCAGAAGGCCATGGCATCGGAGGTCGGCGGCAAGCGCATGGCCCTGAGCGTGCCCCAGGGTGGCCGCGAGGTGCTGGTCCCGCTCATCAAGGACGAGACGACCGTCGGCAAGGCGGGCGATGTCCCGGCCAAGGGATTCCTCGTCAAGCCCGTGCAGGCCAAGATCGTGCGCTCCGGTGCCGGGCACCGGCTGGTGTCCATGGGCGGCCTGCGGGCGGTCCGGGTCAACGGTGTGAAGGTCGCCGGGGACAGCCCCCTCAAGGCGGGCGACACCATCGTCATCGCCGGCACCGCGTTCACCTACAAGCAGGCCTGAGCATGGCCGCACGGGCCGTGGCCCGGCTGCTGGCGGTCGCCTGCCTGGCGGGCTGCGCCAGCCAGCCCCGGACCGTGGACCTGCCGCCGTCCTGGCCCTACGAAGTCCTGTCGGATGTGCCCCAGCCGGCGGGCTGGCAGCTCGCCGAGCCCATGCGCGTGCTGCGCATCGCCGGCGGCAGCGTGCGCCGGGCGGAAGGACGCCTCGAACGGGCCGAGGGCGAAGACGGGCTTCCCGCCTGGCGCACGCGGCTGACCCGGACCGGGTGGACCGAGGACGGCCAGGACCGATGGCGCAAGGCCGACGAGCGCCTGGCCCTGCGCCGCCGCGGCAACGGCTGGTCGATCACCCTCGGTGGAGCCGGGCAGGCGGACTGACCCTTGCCCCGGGCGCGGGGGGCCATCGGATGCCCCTCCCATGGCAGACGACAACGGCCCGACGACCTCCTACTCCGATCCGTTCTACGACCGGCTCGACCTGCTCGCCCAACAGGTGCGCCGCCAGTGGGTCCTGGTCATCCTGGTGATCCTCATCTTCATCGGGGTCGGCATCGCCATCCAGGTCGCCCTGACCAGCCGGCCCGAAGCCGCCGCCGCCAACGCGTATCTCGACGCCCTCCAGGAGCGGGATCCCGCCAAGGCCGAGGCCGCCCTGGCCACCGTCCTGGCCGGCACCGGCACGCCGCACTTCCGGGCCAAGGCGGGGATCGATCTGGCCGAGCTGCGGCTGCGCTCCGGCGATCTCGCCGGAGCCCGCGCGGCTGCCCAGGGAGCCCTTGCCCAGGCCCAGGCTGCCGATGAGCCGGACCTCCTGTATGCCGCCCAGTTGACCATCGGTGCCGTTGCCGAGCAGTCCGGCGACAACGCCACTGCCGAGAGCACCGCCCGCCAAGTCTACAGCGCCGCCGCCGCGTTCCCCGCCACCCGCCTCGCCGCCCAACTCGCCCTCGCCCGGGCCCTGGAGCACAGCGGCCGGCCCCAGGAAGCGGCAGAACTCCTCGAACCCCTGCTGACCCGCACCGACAGCGGCGCCCGCCGGCTGCTCGACCTTGCCGCGGTGGAATACTGGCGGCTGCGCCGTCAGCTGGCCGCGAGCGCGACCGCGGCGCACTGACCGCCATGGCCGAGCCCACCGGGCGCGAGCCGCCGCACAGCCTGGAGCTGGAACGGGCCGTCCTCGGCACCCTTCTCGACGGCCGCCAGGCCACCGCCGTGCACACCGCCCGCGCCGCCCTGGAACACCCGATGGTGTTCTTCCACCGGCCGCACCGGATGATCTACACGGCATGCCTCGATCTCGACGACCGCGGCGAGCGGATCGAGGTCCGCGCGGTGGCGGACCTGCTCGGCCGCTATCCGCTGGTGGCCATGGTGGACCGCCTGTCCGCCTACGAGCGGCTCGAAGATATCGACGGTCTGGGGCGCGACCGGTTGCGCGGCTATGGCCGGCGGGCCGGCGACGACCAGCTGGCCGGGGACAGCGCCCTCGCAGCCGCCGGCGGCTGGGCCTACCTTGCGGAACTGCCGGCGGAATCGACCCCGACCAGCCTGGGCCGCGCCTGCGGCATGCTGCGCGACCACTACCAGAAGCGCCGCTTCATCGACCGCCTGACCCGGCTGGTCGACGAGGTCCGCCAGACCCCCAAGGGCTTCAAGGACGTGCTCGGCGACGCCGGCCAGGCGATCCTCGACCTCGGCCGCCTGGACCGCGACGCCCAGGTCCACGCCGCCGCCAACGTGGCGGTCGAGACCGAGGAATGGCTCCAGCGTCGGCAGACCGAGCCGGAATCCGGGGTGGCCACCGGGATCGCACCCATCGACGAACGGCTGCGCCACCTCCGCCCCGGCGGCCTCTACGTGCTGGCGGCCCGCCCGGGCGTGGGCAAGACCTCCCTCGCCCTCAAGATCCTCTCCCACGCCTGCACCCACGGCACCCACGCCCTGATGGTCAGCCTGGAGGTCGACCGCGTCGACCTGCTCAAGAAGATGCTCGCCGCCGAGGCCCACGTGGACTTCGGCAAGATCGAGTCGGCGAGTCTGGACGAGGCCGAGGCGGAGCGCGTGCAGCAGGCCCTCGACGGCTTCAAGCAGTGGCCCCTCGACTTCATCGACGTCAGCGACCTGACGGTGCAGGGCCTGCGCTCCCTGGCCAAGCGACGGCACGCGGAGACCGGCGGGAGCCTGGGCCTGGTCGTCCTCGACTACCTCCAGCTCCTGTCGAGCACCCGGCCGGATGCGAGCGAGTTCGAGAAGATCAGCGACATCACCCGGGTGCTCAAGATCCTCGCCCGCGACCTGAAGCTGCCGATCCTCGCCCTGTCGCAGATGAACCGCGAATCCGAAAAGGGCACCGGCGCCCGGGAACCGAAGCTGTCGGACCTGCGCGGATCCGGCTCCATCGAACAGGACGCTGACGCGGTGTTCTTCATCCACCGGGTCGAGGACGGCGGCGACGAGGCCCCCGGCCACGACCGCGACAACGCCCGCAAGATCAAGATCATCCTCGCCAAGAACCGCTTCGGTCCCACCGGCGGCGCCGACATGCTGTTCTTCCCGGCGACCATGCGCTTCACCCTGGCCGCGACCCCGCACCAGCAGGAACATCGCGAAGCCGAGGACCAGAAGACCCCGCCGCGCAAGCCGCACCATGCGCCGCCGGCGGAAGACGAGGACATGTTCTGATCCGTCTGGAACGGCATGTGCGTCCCCTCCATTTCACCTCCCTGACACCCCCCATGCCCCACCCGACCGCCGGCCTCCTCGACGACCTCCGCCACCGACGCGCCGGCTGCGCCGTGCTCGGCCTCGGCTATGTCGGCCTGCCCCTGGCCCGGGCCCTGGCCCGGCGCTTCCGGGTGGTCGGCATCGACATCAGCCAGCGCCGGCTGCGCGAGCTCGCCCCCGGCGGCCCGGCCCACCACGAGTGGGAGGGCGTGCCGGTCGAGACGACCGCAGATGCCGCCGCGGCGGCCGGCTGCCGGCTGGTGGTGATCAGCGTCCCGACCCCGGTGGACAGCGCCATGAACCCGGACCTCGGCCCCCTGCTCGGGGCCTGCCGGGACATCGCTCCGCACCTGCGCCGGGGCACCCTGGTGGTCTTCGAGAGCACCGTGTATCCGGGCTGCACCGAAGAGGACTGCATCCCCGTCCTGGAGCAGGCCAGCGGCCTGAAGGCGGGCATCGACTTCGCGGTCGGCTACAGCCCGGAACGGATCAACCCGGGGGACACCGAACACACCATCGAGCGGGTGGTGAAGGTCGTCTCCGGCCTGGATGCGGAGAGCTGCGACTGCCTGGCGGCGGTCTACGGCGAGGCCCTGCCCGCCGGGGTCTTCCGCGCCCCGACCCTCAAGGCCGCCGAGGCGGCCAAGGTGATCGAGAACACCCAGCGCGACCTCAACATCGCCCTGATGAATGAGCTGGCGCTCATCTTCCACCGCCTGGGCATCGACACCCACGACGTGCTCGCCACCGCCGGCACCAAATGGAATTTCCTCCCCTTCAAGCCGGGTCTGGTCGGCGGCCACTGCATCGGCGTCGACCCCTATTACCTGACCCACCGTGCCCAGCAGGCGGGCTACCTGCCCCAGGTCATCCTTGCCGGCCGACGGATCAACGACGGCATGGGCCGCTGGGTCGCCCGGGAATGCGTGCGCCAGTTGTGCCGCCGCGGCTGCGCGGTGGCCGGCGCCCGGGTCCTGATCCTCGGCGGAGCGTTCAAGGAGGATGTCGGAGATCTGCGCAACAGCCGGGTCACCGACATCGTCAGCGAACTTGTCGACTACGGCGCGACTCCGCTGGTGTGCGAACCCCTGGCCGATGACGCCGACGTGGTCCACGAGATCGGCGGCACCCCGGTGCCCCTGGCGGCGGTCGAGGACGGCAGCCTTGGGCCGGTGGCCGCGGTGATCCTCGCCGTCGCCCATGCCCCGTTCCGCCGGCTTGGGCCGGCGGGCCTCAAGACCCTGGTCGGTGATGGCCCGGTGCTGGACGTGAAGGGCGTGATCGACCGCACCGTCGCCCGTGCAGAAGGGCTCGATCTCTGGCGGTTGTGACTCGGTCCGGTTGCAGGGCGCTGCTCCGGCCCTTGCGGGACCCTGGTGTCCGATTTATGTTAAGAATGTGGCAGACCCTCTTTTCCCGATCATCGCCCTCGGCGCCTCCGCCGGGGGGCTCGAAGCTCTGACCACGGTCATCGCCCGGCTTCCGGCTCGGCTCGGGGCGGCGGTGCTCGTCATCCAGCATCTGAGCCCGGACCACCGCAGCCTGATGCCGGAACTCCTGGCCCGCCAGACCCGCATGCCGGTCCAGACCGCCGAGGACGGGATGGTGCTGGAGGTCGACCGGCTGATCCTGAATCCCCCGGGCAAGGATCTGACCGTCGAGTCCGGCATCCTGCGGGTACGCGATCCTGAGCCCGGCAGACTCCTTCATCTTCCCATCGACTCGTTGCTGACCTCGCTCGCCCAGTTCGCCGGGGACCGGGTGGTGGCCGCGATCCTGTCCGGGACCGGCAGCGACGGCACCCGCGGCTGCCGGGCGATCAAGGAGGCCGGCGGCACGGTCCTGGTCCAGGATCCGGCCGACGCCCGCTTCGACGGCATGCCCCGTTCCGCGATCTCGCAGGCCACCGTGGACCTGGTCGCCCCGGCGGCCGGCATCGCCAGCGCCCTGGTCGGCGAGGTGCAGCGGCGCAGCGAGGGCGGCAACATGCCGCCCCCCGGCGACCAGGACGACATCGACCGGATCCTTGCCTGGCTGTCGGCCCAGACCACGACCGACTTCTCGGAATACAAGCGCACCACCGTCCTCCGCCGCATCGAGCGGCGGATGGTCATGAACCAGTGCGCCTCGGCTCCGGAATACCTCGCCTACCTCCAGGCCAATCCCGCCGAGGCGGGCCAGCTCGTCCGCGAACTGCTCATCTGCGTGACCCGTTTCTTCCGCGACCCGGAGGCCTTCGCCGCCCTGCTGGAGCAGGTCATCGCTCCGATGTTCGATCGCCATGCGGACGGCTCGCCGATGCGCGTGTGGGTGCCCGGCTGCGCCACCGGCGAAGAGGCCTACACCCTCGGGATCCTCTTCGCCGAGGAGGCGGAACGCCGCGGCGCCCAGCTCAATCTGAAGATCTTCGCCACCGACCTCGACCGGGTCTCGGTCGAGGCGGCGAGCGCCGGCGTCTATCCCGAGAGCATCGTCGCCGACCTCGGCGAACAGCGCATCCAGCGCTGGTTCATCAAGAAGGGCGACCGCTACCACATCGGCAAGCCGATCCGCGACCTGGTCGTGGTCGCGGCGCACAACCTGTTGCGCGACCCGCCGTTCTTCCGCATCGATCTGGTGTCGTGCCGGAACCTGTTCATCTACCTGGAATCCCGCGCGCAGCGGCGGGTCCTGAATGGATTCCACTTCGCCCTCGTCTCCGGCGGCCACCTGTTCATGGGCGGAGCCGAGAGCCCGTCGGATCTGGACGAGGCGTTCACCATCCTCGATGCGCGCTGGAAGATCTTCCAGGCGCGGGTCGGCGCCGTGGCGCGGGTGGCGGACACCCTCTCGGATCCGTTCAGCATCGCCCGCCACCCCGGCCGGGCCGGGGCGCTCAAGCCGCCCATCGAAGCCATTCCCCATGATTCGGTGGTCGAGGCCCTCCTCGGCCAGTTCGTGCCCCCGTCGCTGGTCCTCAATGAATCCCTCGAAGTCGTCCACCTCATCGGCGATGTCGGCCGCTACCTGACCATCCCCACCGGCAAGGCGAGCCTGCACATCTCGCGGATCGCCTCGCGGGAGCTCGCCCTGGCCCTGTCCACCGGCGTCCGCCAGGCGATCAAAGAGGGCATCAACGTGTCCCTCGGCCGGATCCAGGTCGGCGACCATGCGGTCGAGATCGAGGTCCGCCCGTTCGTCGGGCGCCGGCTCGGAACCGGGTTCGCGCTGGCGGTCATGCGCACGCCCGCCATCCCGACCCAGGCCCCGGCGATCGAGATCCCCATCGAGGCCGGTCAGCGGATCGAGGACCTCGAACGGGAGCTGGAACGGACCAAGATGCACCTCCAGACCGCGGTCGAGGAGGTCGAGAACGCCAACGAGGAGCTGCAGGCGACCAACGAGGAGCTGCTCGCCGCCAACGAGGAGCTGCAGAGCACCAACGAAGAGCTCCAGTCGGTGAACGAGGAACTGTACTCGGTGAACTCCGAGTACCAGGCCAAGATCACCGAGCTGACCGAGATGAACGACGACATGGCGAACTTCCTGAAGGGGACTTCGATCGGCGCCGTGTTCGCCGATGCCCACCTATGCGTGCGCAAGTTCACTCCGGCGGTGACCCGCCAGATCAATTTGATCGAACGCGACATCGGCCGCCCGCTCGCCCACATCTCGCACAACCTGGTCGGGGTCGATCTGATGGGACTGGCCCGCCAGGTGGTCGACACCTTCGTCGCCCACGAATCCGAGGTCGCCACGAGCACCGGCGGCTGCTACCAGATGCGCATCCTTCCGTACCGGACCGAGGGGCATGTGGTCGCAGGTGTCGTCCTGACCTTCGTCGATATCGGCGAGATCCGTCGGGCCGCGGGCGAGAACCGGCATCTGGTGCAGGCCCTGGACCGGGTCCGGGACGCCGTCCTGATCACCGATGCGGAGGCCCGCATCGTCGCGGCCAACGATGCCTTCCTGCGCCGCTTCGGCTACAGCCTGGGCGATCTCATCGGCCACAATCCCGGCATGCTCCAATCCGGCACCCATGACCAGGATTTCTGGAAGGAATTCTGGTCGACCCTGCGCAGCGGCGGAGCCTGGCGCGGGCGGATCGCGAATCGGACCAAGGATGGGCGGCTGATCGAGACCGCCTGCCAGGTGCTGCCGGTCGGCAAGCCCGGCGCCATCGAAGGCTACATCCTGGTCGGCGAGACATCCGGACATGGCTGATCGGACCGGGGCAGGCCGGACCCACCCCGGCGAGGACGAGCTGCGCCGGATCGCCGAGGATGTCCTGCGCCGTCGCGAAGCCGATGCGGGGCCGGTGCTCGACCAGGAGCACCTGACCCTGGCCAAGGCCATCCACGAACTCCGCCTGCACGAGATCGAACTGGCGATGCAGCATCAGGCGCTGAGCCGGGCCCATGCCGACCTGCAGGCGAATGCCGGATTGAACCGGGCGTTGTTCACCGCCTGCCCGGGGGCCTTGATCCTTACGGATGATCGGGGCACCGTCCTCGACATCAACGAGGCGGCGCTGCGTCTCGTCCAGCGGCGCCTGCCCACGGGTCCGACCCTGGTCGACGGCTTCTTCGCCACTGATGACCGGCCGGTGCCGGTCCGCCAGCGGCGAGAGGCCGTGGCCGCCGGCGGTGAATCTCCCCTGGCCACCGCCCGTCTGGCCAGCGGCCGCCAGGTCGAGATGGCGACCCGCGTCCTGCACGAGGCCCACCGCGGCCGGATGTACCTGCACGCGCTGACCGACATCACCGAACGCGAACGGCAGCTTCAGGAGATCGATCGGGCGCGCATGGCCGCCCAGGAAGGCGAACAGGCCAAACGGGTCCTTCTCGCCATGGCCAGCCACGAGTTGCGCACCCCGCTCCAGGCGATCAGCACGGCGATGGAGATCCTCAGTGCCGTCGCGCGCGATGATGCGGAGCGGGAGCTGGTGGCGATCGGCCAGCAGTCCCTCGCCACCCTGCTCCAGGAGATCGATGGTCTGCTCGATACCGCCCGGCTCGAACAAGGCGGCATCCCCCTGACGACGGAGCCATTCCACCCGGCCGAGGTCGCCGCCGCGGCCATCGAGACGGTCGCCCTCGCCCGCGAACGGCGGACGGCCAGGATCTGCTACGAACTGTCGCCGGAGCTGCTGCCGATGGTCGGGGATGCCACCCGGCTGCGCCAGGTGGTGATCAGCCTCCTCGACAACGCCTGTTCGTACACCAAGCCGGGCACCGCGGTCCAGGTCCGGGTCAGGCCCCTGCCAGCAGAAGGCGATCGGTCCGCCATCCGGATCGAGATCCAGGATGACGGTCCAGGTCTGGATGAACAGGTCCGGCGGCACCTGTTCACTCCATTCGTCCGCGGCCGGGTGGTGTCCGCGATCCCAGGGATCGGCCTGGGTCTGAGCCTGGCCAAGGGACTGGTCACGCGGATGGGTGGACGCATAGGGCACCTGGATGCGCCCAGCGGCGGGTCCCTGTTCTGGGTCGAACTCGACCTGCCGAAGGCAACCGGCTTCGTCTCGAACCTTCCTCCGCTGCGTCTGCACACCTGGACCCAAGCCCTGTGGATCGACGAGGATGAAGCGCATGCCACCGCGGCCTGCACCGCCCTGACGGCGGCCGGCTGCCCGGCCCGGGCGGTCCCCTCGGTCGCCGTGGCGGTGACCCGGCTGGCGGCCGAGACGGGGCGGGCCGTCGTATTCGTCAGTCCACGCCGGACGGCCCAGGCTGCCACCGTCGACATGGCCAACCTGCGTACCGCCGGCCACATGCTCATCGAGATCCTGAGCCCCCTTGAGCCGAGCGGTTCCGTCGGTCATTGCCTGGGTTCCGTGCTGCGGCCGGCAACCCCGGGCCGACTGGCGATCGCCCTGGACCGGGCCGCCCAGAGCACCGGGCAATCGACCCCGGATCTGCGCCCCGCCATCGCCGATGTCGGTTGGGCCGAGACCCAGTCCCTCATCGACGCGATGCCCGAGCACGTGGCGGTGCTCGACCGCTTCGGGGTGATCCGCGCCGTCAACCGGCGATGGCGTGAGTTCGCCACCGCCAACGGCGCGACCGATCCACACGCCTTCCTCAAGACCAACTACCTGGAGGTGTGCTGGAATGCCTGCCAGGACCGGGATGGCGCCGCAAAACCGGTGAATGACCGGTTGCGAGAGGTCCTGACCGGGCGCCGAGAGACCTTCTCGTTCGAATATCCCTGCCACTCCCCCCAGGAACAGCGCTGGTTCATCCTCTATGCGGCGACGCTGTACAGCCGCACCGGTGAACCGCGCGGGGCCGTGGTGACCCACCTCAACATCACCAACCGACGCCAACAGGAACAGGATCAGGAACGGTTGATCGGCGAGCTGCGCCACCAGCTCGCCGACCTCATGGGGCGGTGACCGGGACAGGACCGCGCAACGCGCTCCACACCAGGAGCAACGCGGCGTGGGTGGCCCGGCGGAGCACCGCAGCGCGATCCCCGTTCAATGCCAGACGGCGCACGATGGAGCCCGTCGGACCGGCACAGGCGACATGCACCGTGCCGACCGGACAGGTCCGGGTGCCCCCACCCGGACCGGCGATGCCGGTGGTGGCCAACCCATATGCGGCACCGGCAGCCCGGCGGGCGGCCTCGGCCATGGCCACCGCCACCGCCTCGGACACGACACCGTGCCGGCGGATGACTGAGGGATCGACCCCGAGCACAGTCTTGGCCGCCTGGTCGTAGCACACCCACGAACTGCCAAGGACCGCCGAGCACCCCGGGACCGCGGTGAGGGCCGCGACGATGCGCCCGCCGGTGCAGGACTCGGCACAGGCGATCCGCGCCCGGCGGCGGGCGAGCCCCGCCACCACGCTCGCCGCGATGCCCGGAGCCGGCAGGAGCAGCCCGGCCAATGGGCGGCGGGCAGCGGCCAGGGTGCGGCGGACCTGGGCAGGGGTGCCGACCGCGCGCAGGACGAGGTGGCCCTCGTCCTGGACGGTGATGCCGACCATCGGATCCGCCTCGCGCAGCAGGCCGGGGATCAGGGCCTGGACCTCGGATTCGCCGGCCCCGGCGAGCCACAGCTCGCCGACCGTCGGCGGACGCAAACCGGGCAGCAACGCCGGCAGGCGACCGGCCAGCCCGGTGAGCATGGTCCGCATTTCTTGGGGAACGCCGGGAAGGCAGAGGACCACGGCCCCGTCCAGACGGGCGCGGATCCCCGGCGCGGTCCCCGCGGGGTTGACGAGCACCGTCGCACCGGCCGGGACCAGGGCCTGGCGCAGATTGGCATCGGCGAGCGGGATCCCGGGCCGCAGCCGGGCCCAGCGGGCGCGGATCTGGCGTTCCGCCACGGGGGATGCGCGCAACGGGCGCACCAGGGCATCGGCCAGGGCGTGCCGGGTGCGATCGTCCTCGGTGGGCCCGAGCCCACCGGTCACCACCACCAGTTCCGCACCTTCGGCGGCCCGGCGGAGGGCGGCGACGATGGCCATCTGGCCGTCACCGACCTGCTCGCTGCCTTCGACGCGCAGGCCGAGGTCCCAGGCCCATCGGGCGATCCACGCCGCATTGGTATCGGCGATGCGACCAAGCAGCAGCTCGTCGCCGATGGACAGGATGCGGCAGCGGGGGACGGACATGGACGCAGGCTACGGTGGCCGATGGCCGCCGTCAGCCAGGTTCCCCGGCACCCCCGACGGACGCCGGATCACCGCCGGGCGCGACGCGGCCGGGCCGGGGCCACGGCCGGACGGATGAACGGCGCGATCGCCGCGGAGAGCCGGGCGCAGCCGGCCTCGCCCTCGCGCACCGGATCGGCGCAGGGCAGGCCGGTCTGCCGGCTGGCCTCGGCGATCGCCTTGGCGGCGGCGGCAGGTGTCATGCCCAGGGTGTTGAGGCTGATGGCGACCACCTTGCCCGGATGGAGGGGCATGAGCATGGCCTGGTAGAGCTCGATGGCGTGGGTCAGGGTGGGCACCGGCACATCGGTGTTGCGCAGGCGGATGCGGTCCGGGGCATGGCAGAGGATCATCGCATCCGGGCAGCCGCCATGGAGGAGGGCCATGGCCGAGGCGGAGTAGCACGGCGAGAAGATGGCATTCTGGCCCTCGATCATCAGGACCTGGGGCGCCGGCTCGGCGCGGTCCGCCTCAAGCACCAGCTCCTCGACCGCTCCGCTGCAGAAGTCGGCGATCTGGCGGTCGATGCACAGGCCATGGCCGCTGAGCAGGATGCCGTCCTGGCCGGTGGGCACGAAGGCGGAGCCCACCCCCTGGGCGAGCAGGTGGCGGTGCAGGCACAGGCTGGTGGTGGTCTTGCCGATGTTGGCGTCGGTGCCCACGGTCAGGACGCGACGGGCCCGGGTCCCGCGCGCCCGGCCGGTGCCGATGGTGTGCAGGTCGGCGTCGGTCTTGCGCAGGTTGACCAGATCCACGGCGTAACGCGCCGCCATGCTCACCAGGTTGGGATCGCGAACGGTGTCGTGCAGCCCGCTGATCACGCCGATGCGATTGCGGATCGCCTCGTACAGTTCGGCCCGCATGCTCTGGGGCAAGAACCCGCCCGGGGTGGCCACGCCGACCACGACCCAGTCGATGCCGAGGAGGACCGCCTCGGCCATGCTCCCGACCACGGGGATCCGCGCATCGCTCGCACCGAGGTCGGTGGCGCAGATGCCGCCGCGGGCCGGGTCGACCACACAGACCACGTCCTCGGGGCGGAAGCGGAGGAGCCCGATGGCGGTCTTGTTGCGGAAGATGTCGCTGCCGCCCTCGATCAGGACCGCGAGGCGGCGGAAACGCGGATTCGGATGCATGCCGCCATCATCAGCGCGTCCGCGCCGCGTCCACGGCCGGGCCGCGGGGCACGGCCGCCTGGACCAGCCAAGCGCGCAGATCGGCGGCGAAGTCCCCGACCGTGCCCCGCTCGCCGGGATCCGCGGCCATGGCGCGCTGCTGGGCCACGACCAGCGCGGGGGGGATGACCGTGCCATCCCGCCCAAGGGGCCGCCAGCGGCAACGGGCGGCCGCCACCAGACAGGCATTGGCGCTGTCCTCGTCATAGGGCGGGTGGCCGGCGAGGATGGCGTAGAGGCTGGCCCCGAGCAGGAACAGATCGGTCGCCGGGCCGATCGCCGGACGGTCCGCACAGGCGACCTCGGGCGCCATGTAGCCGACCGTGCCGGCGCACAGCCGGGTCGGCTCAGAGGGCAGCGGGAGCGCCGGGCAGTCGGGATCCTCGCGCATCGCCACCGCCAGCCCCCAGTCCATGAGCAGCACCTGACCGAAATCGCCGACCATGATGTTCGACGGCTTGATGTCGCGGTGCAGCACCCCGCGGCTGTGGGCGAAGGCGACCGCATCGCAGACCGTGGCCAGGGCCTCGACCATGAGCACCACGGCGGAACGGTCCCGGGCGGCGACCTCGATCATCCGCTCCAGCGTCGCCCCGCTGACCCGGCGCATGACGAAGAAATGCTCCCCGATGTCGTAGACCGGGACGATGCAGGGATGCTCAAGCCAGGCGGTCACCCGGGCCTCGGCCTGGAACTGGCGGGCATGGAAAGGATCGCGCTTGGCGGCGCGCAGGAACTTCACCGCCACCTCGCGGCCGAGGTTGACCTGGTGGGCGAGGACGACCTCGGCCGATCCGCCGGTGCCCAGACCATGGCTGATCGCGAAGCGGTTGGTGGTGACCGCCACCCCCGGATCGCCGGCGACCGCCGCGAGGGGGAGGGCCGGGAGCTCGGGATGGAGCGGCAGCGGTCCGCCGGCGACATCCTCGGTCGTGCCGTCGAGCCGCTGACGGGCGCGCAGCCGCTCCCGGGCCACGGCGAAGCGCACCGCCCGCGCCAGATGGCCCGGGGTGTACTCCCCTTTCACGAGGAAGTCCTGGGCGCCCATGCGCACCACTTCGAGCACCGTCTCGGAGCCATCCTCGCCCGACAGGACCACCACCGGGGTCTGCGGGGCCCGGGTGTGCAGGGTGATGAAGGTGTCGAGGCCGGACGAGTCCGGCAGGGACAGGTCGAGAAGGATGCAGTCCGGATAGCGGCGGGCCAGACAGGCCATGGCGGACATCAGGTCGCCTGCCCACTCCAGCTGGATGTCCGAAGCCACCTCTGCCACGCAGGCCTCGACCACCACCCGGTCGGCAGGGTTGTCCTCGACCAGCAGCACCCGCAGGACGGGGCCATCCGGACAGGGGGTACGACGACGGGCGAGGGAGCCGGGTGAGGTTCCACCGTCATGGATGCGATTCATGGGGCGGTTCCAATGGCGGAATGGGCCAGGGGGGCGAGCGCGGACTGCGCACGGGCCACGGCGGCGGCAAGGGTGGCCTGGTCGACCGGGGCGCCCGCGTGACAGGCCCGCTCGGCCGTCGCGGCCACCGCGGCCAGCTGACGCAGGCCGGCGGTCCGGGCGCTGCCGACCAGACGATGGGCAGCCCCGGCCGCCGCGCGCAGATCGCCGGTGGCCAAGGCCGCCGTCAAACGGGGAGGTTGGGCCCGGCAGTCGTCCAGGACATGGGCCACCAAGGTATGGACAAGGCGATCGCCGTTGCGCATGGCGCGCAGCCGGTCGAGGACCTGCGGGTCGAGCACGGGATCGCTTCCCGCAGCTTCGGGCGGGTGGGCGGCCCGAACCGGCGGTTCCACCACCACCGGAATCGGAGCGGCCACCGGCCGGAGCGGGCCGCGACCCCGGCGCAGACGGCCGACCAGACGGGCGAGGTCGGCGCCATCCATCGGCTTGCCCAGGAGCTCCTCCATTCCGGCGGCCCGGCAGGCGTCCAGCCGGCCATCCAGGGTCCCCGCCGTGCAGCCGACCAGGGGCGGCACCCCGTCACCGAGCCGATCGCGCAGGGCCCGGGCGGTATCGAGACCGTCCATCCCATCCATGCTGAGATCGAGGATGACCAGGTCGAAAGCCCCCGGCTGGCAGAGTTCCAGGGCACGTCGGCCGTTGCGGGCGCAACGCGCCCGGCAGCCGAGCCGGCGCAGGTGGAGCGCTGCCACCCGGCGGTTCACCGGATTGTCGTCCACGACCAGGACGCGCACCCGGCCCCCACTCGCCCGGGACAGGGCCACGGTCGCCGTACCGGTGATCCGCCGCTGATCGCTGGTACAGGCCTCGGCCAGGGCCGCGCCGCGCAGGGGCCGGTGCAGGATCGACCGCAGGGCCGGTGCCCGGCCGGTGTGGCGCATCGGCAGGATGCCGATCGCCGGGATGGCCAGGCGCGCCGCCGTCGAGAGCACCGGCGCGCTCTCGGCGGGCGGTGCGGACAGCACGGCCAGGACGCAGCCGCCAGCCGCTTCCGGCGCCTCGGTCAGGGAAGCGATGCGCACCTCGGCGCCGAGCCGCTGGAGATGGTCCGCCAGGGCGGCGGCGGCAACCGGGTCGTTGTCCGCCGCGAGGATGCGCAGGCCCGCCAGCGGCCGGGGGGCGGCGGGGGCGGGCACGGCCGCGATCGGCACGACCAGGGTGAAGACGGTGCCCCCGCCCACGGCATCATCGACGCCGATACCACCGCCCATCAGTCCGGCCAGGCGGGCGGCGATGGGCAGGCCCAGGCCGGTCCCCGGGGCCGTGGGATCAAGCCGGGTGAACGGCGAGAAGATGCGCTGGCGGGCAGCGGCGGGAATGCCCGGACCGGTGTCCGCGACGGTCAACCGGAGTCGTTCCCCGTCCCCGGCGAGGGTGATGGCGACCCGTCCGCGACGGGTGAACTTGACCGCATTGCCCGCGAGATTGAGGACGATCTGGCGCAACCGGGCCGGATCGCCGTGCCGGGCAAGGGCCAGGTCCGGGGCGATGCGCAGGGCGAGGATGAGGCCCTTGTCCTCGGCGGCGGGGGCGAGGAGCTCGATGACTTCTTCGAGGACCTGGGCGATGTCGAAGGCATCGTTGCGCATGCTGATCCGGCCGGCCTCGGTGGCGGCGAGATCGAGCAGGTCGCCGATCAGCGCGAGCAGGGCCCGGCCGCTGACCCGGATGGTCTCCACCGCCCGCCGCTCCGGGGCATCGAGGGCGGCGCAGGCGAGATGGTCGGCCATGCCCAGGATGCCATTCAGGGGCGTGCGCATCTCATGGCTGATCTGGGCGAGGAAGTCGTCCTTGGCCCGGTTCGCCGCATCGAGCCGCGCCGCGGTCGCCCGCAGGTCGAAGGTCCGCCGGGCGACCTCGCTCTCCAGGCAGGCATTGGCCTGGCGCAGCGCCTCCTCGGCGGCGTGGCGGCCGGTGATGTCACGGCCGATGCCCATCACCCCGACCACGACTCCGTCGGGACCGCGCAGGGCGATCTTGGTGGTCGACATCCAGCGCAGACCGCCGTCCGGATCCGGGACCTCCTCGATGCGGTCGGCGATGACCCCGCCGGCCAGGACCGTGATCTCATCCGCGCGGTAGCGGTCGGCCAGTTCCCGCGGGTAGACGTCATGGTCGGTGAGCCCGATGAGTTCCTGGGGCTGGCGACGGCCCATGAGCGTCGCCACCGCGGGATTGGCAAAAATGAACCGGTGCTGGGCATCCTTCACATAGACCAGATCGGGCAGGGTCTCGACCAGGGCGCGGACCAGCCCGTCCTGGTCGGAGAGCAGAGCGGCCATGCGCCGGATGCCGCTGTCGGTACCCACCATGGGGGAGCATACCCCCTCCCCCCGGGCACGGCAAACCGGTGCGTCCCCCGGGTGGACGAAAGCGCCCGGGCCGAAGGTTGAGCCGGCGCCCCGGGGCATGATCCTGTCCGGCATGCGGACCCTCCTGCTCGCGATCCTTGCGGTCATCCCCCTCGCCGCCGGCGATGCGCCCCCCGCGGACCCCAAGGCCCAGGCCAAGGTCCTCCATGCCCGCAGCGTGCGCGAGGGGGATGTCTGGACCGCCCTCCAGCTCGAGGCGTGGGGGCGGCGCAACAACCTGCGCCTGGTCCCCGCCCTGGGTGCGAGCGAGGTGCACGGCGAGCCCCTGCTCGGCTTTCCCGATTCGGTACGTCAGGTGGATGACCGCGGTGCGGTGATCGGCGTCCTCTCCGGCTCCCAGTTCCATCAGGTGACGACGGACGGACGGCCCCTCGCACCGGCGGTCCCACTCGGCTTCCCGGTCGAGCGGGCCGGGTGGAGCGGCGATGGCCGCTTCGCCGGCGCCGCGCGGGTCGATTCCCCCGATGCATTGACCCGCCGGCTGCGCGTGGCCGTGCGCTCGGTGCCCCAGGGTGCCATCCTCCTTGATCAGGGCGTGGGGCTGGTGGTGGGCGACCACACGGCGAGCGAGGTCGCGGTGAGCGGCGACGGGACCGCCGCCGCCGTGGAGGTCTCCAACCATCCCCTCGGCCAGCCCCGGGTCGCCGTGGTGCGGGCGGATGGGGCGAACCAGCTCCTGCCCGGGCTGCGCGATCCGGTGGCGGTCGGCACCCGCGGGGCCTGGTTCATCGCCCGCCGGACCGCGGACAACAGCCTGGTGCTCGTCCGCGGTGGACAGCAGCAGGCGCTCCTCGCCGCCGACGCCGGGCCGGTATGGACCGCGATCATCAGCGCGGATGAACGCCGGCTCCAACTGCTCGCCCCGGATGGCACCCTCCGCGAGGTGCCGGCGGCCATCGGCATCGGCAACGACCCCCGCCTGGCGGTGCGGGCCGGCTGGCTCGTCCTCCACTCCGGCGGCGGCGCGCTCACCCTTCCCGGACGGGACGATCTCGACCGGGAGATCCCCGGCGGCCAACGCCAGCCGCCCACCCTGGCCGCCTGGCGCACGGCGGATCTGGTCGACGCGGTCGCCGCGCCACGGCTGATCCGCCCCATGCCGTGGTCCCCCGCGGGGCACACCACGGCCGGCTGGTTCGCCTGGGACGGACCCCGGGCGTGGATCGTGGACCTGTCCGGGGACGACCCGGTGGACCTGCCGCTGCCCTCGACCGGGGCGGCGGTCGCGTGGATCGACAGCGACATGAACCTGTTCGCCAAGATCCGCCGCCAGGACGGCACCTGTGCCCTCGTCGATCGCACGGGCCGCACCTGGTACGACGGCGAGGGCCAGGACATCTGGGCCCAGGAGCAGCGTCGGGCCGTGGTCGCCGTCACCGCGACCGGCGGAACCCGGGGTTGGCTCCTGGCGGGCCTCGACCCGGATCCGGACAAACGGACCCGGGTGCCGCTCCAACTCGACCCCGCCGGCTGGGATGAGATCTTCGCCGACCGTCACGGACGGCGGGTGGTCGCCACCTCGTGGAGCCGGACCACCTGGGTCGAGCTCGACCCCGCCAGCGGCAAGGAACGGCGGAGAGGCTCCACGGAGAATCCCCAGACCCCAAGACCGCACGTCGACCGCCTGTGGGGCACCACCCCCGGACGCTGGCAGGCTTGGCAGGGCCGTCTGCTCGACAAGGCGGACGGCGAGACGCTCATCGTTCCCGGCCGCGTCTTCGCCCCGCGGGACGCGTGGCGGATCGACCGCGCGATCATCGCCGTCGGCCATGACCACCGCGTGTCGATCACCGGGCGGCGGCCCGGTGAATGGCTCGACCTGGGCCCCGTGGACCAGGGCGAACCCTGGCTCGGCATCCGCCGGGCGCGCCAGGAGGTGGTGATCCGCGTCAACGGGGCGGCGGTGGCCGAGCTCGGCCCGGGACCGCGGCTGGTGCCGACGGGCCCCGGCGACAGCGAGGATCTCCCAGAAGGGGCTTGGCGGGTGCGCGGCCTGCGTGTCGCGGCTCCGCGCCTGGGCGACTTCACCTGGGATGCGGAGCGCACGGGATTCACCCCGGAGCGCCTGCGCGGACCGTTTCCGGACCGCCTGCTGGTGATCACCCGCTCCGCGGTGATCAACCTTGATCCGGGGGCCGTGCGGACCGTCTTCAAGCCGGAGCGCTGATCCCGCCCACCAGGGCGCGGATCGCCGCCAACTTGCCGCGGATCTCCGATCCTTCCGCCGCGGCATCCGAGGCCTCGACCAGGCCTGCGCCGGCGTACAGCCGCATCACTCCGTCGCGGATGAGCGCTCCACGCAGGAGCACCCAGGTACGCAAGGCGTCCGCATCGGTCCAGCCCACCACGCCGGCGTAGAGCCCGCGGTCGAAGCCTTCGTGGCGGGCCAGGTGGCGCAGGGCCGCCGCCACCGGCAGCCCGGCAACCGCCGGGGTTGGGTGGAGCGCTGCCGCCACCTCGACCGGATCGGCATCCGCCAATTCGGCGGTGATCGGCGTGCAGAGATGGTGCAGCCGCGGCACCGAGCGCAGGTCCGGCCGGTCCGGCACGGTGAACGGCCGGCAGCGCCCGCGCAGGACCTGGAGCAGGTGCTCGACCACCAGGTTGTGCTCCTTGCGCTCCTTGGTGCCGGTGAGCAGCGCCTCCGCGGCGGCCCGGTCGCGGACCGGGTCGCCATCGCGCAGGGCGGTGCCCGCCAGGGCCATGGTGTGCAGCACGCGGCCGTCGATGCGCACCAGCTCCTCCGGCGTCACCCCGGCGAAACAGGCCCCGTCCGGGAGGTCGATGGCGTAGGCGCAGCCGGCCCCACCCGCCGCCGCCCGCAGGATCCCCGCCACCGGATCCGCCGGAGCGGGAGCGTCCTCGGCGGTGGCGATGACCACCTTGCGGGCGATGCCCTCGCCGAGCCATTCGATGGCGTCCGCCAGCCGCTCGTCGAGGCGGCCGGGGCAGGGCGGCCAGGGTTCTGGAACCAGGGCCGGCTCCGCCTCCGGCGGGGCGGCGAACCGGGCGGCCACCGCGGCGGGATCCTCGCCGGCGCGCACCGCCACCGCCCGGGATTCCCAGGCGCCGGCGGCATCCCGCCAGCGCAGCCGGGCGGGCAGCCACACCCGTACCCCCGGGACCCCGGCCCAGGGCGGGCCGCCGG